>NZ_CFQZWI010000015.1:0-38407 GCF_986127675.1 Holdemania sp.
TACACGACGCTCTTCCGATCTGTATGAAAACGACGATCTGATGCGCGTTACCCATGGCGACGATTACACGATCGCCTGCTGCGTCTCCTCGATGCGCATCGGCAAGGAAATGCAGTTCTTCGGCGCCCGCGCGAATCTGGCGAAGTGCCTGTTGTACGCGATCAACGGCGGCGTCGATGAAATTTCCGGCAAGCAGGTCGGACCGGAATACCGGCCGATCACTTCGGAATATCTGGATTACGACGAAGTTATGCACAAATACAAGCAGATGATGAAGTGGCTGGCGCAGGTCTATGTTAACGCGCTGAACATCATCCATTATATGCACGATAAATATTGTTACGAAAAGCTGCAGATGGCGCTGCATGACAAGGACGTCAAGCGCTGGTTTGCCACCGGCATCGCGGGTCTGTCCGTCGTTGCCGATTCACTCTCCGCGATCAAATATGCCAAGGTCAAGGCGATCCGGGATGAACGCGGCATCGTCGTCGATTATGAAGTCGAGGGCGACTTCCCGAAATACGGCAACGACGACGACCGCGTCGACGCGGTTGCCAGCGAGATCGTCCACACCTTCATGACTTACATCAAGGGCAACCACACCTACCGCGGCGGCATCCCGACGACCTCGATCTTAACGATCACCTCCAACGTCGTCTATGGCAAGAACACCGGTTCCACCCCGGATGGCCGTAAGAAGGGCGAGCCGTTTGCGCCGGGCGCCAATCCGATGCACAAGCGCGACAGCCATGGCGCCGTCGCTTCACTGGCTTCGGTTTCCAAGCTGCCGTTTGCGGATGCGCAGGACGGTATCTCCAACACCTTCTCGATCATTCCCAACGCGCTGGGTAAGGAGATCGTCACCAGCGGCGATCTGGAAGTCGAGCTGGAGCTGGATGAAATTGAAAGCAACGAATAAACGATGAAGCAGGAACAGCTGATCGACGATTTGATCGCGCAGCTGGACCAGTCCTTCGCCGCCGGCGTGGGCCATGTCAACGTCAGCGTCGAGGGATCGACGGTTCAGCTGGAGAAGATCGACAAAAATGAAGAAAGCCTGGTCAAAGAAGTGGAAACGCTGGGCTGTCTGGATTGTGAAAAACAGAATCTCGCGTGCAAGACCCCGACGTTAATGGAGGGGCTGGACCGGAACGAAGAATAAAGGAGGAAACGAATATGAGTACGATGGATCAACAGATCGACAACCTGGTATCGCTTTTGGACGGTTATGCCGAAAAGGGCGGACATCATCTGAACGTCAACGTTTTCAACCGGGAAACGCTGCTGGACGCTCAGGCACATCCGGAAAAATATCCGCAGCTGACCGTGCGCGTCAGCGGTTATGCGGTCAACTTCAACAAGCTGACGAAGGCGCAGCAGGACGAAGTCATTTCGCGGACCTTCCACGAACAGATTTAACGGCGTATGAGCGAAGGCCGGATTCATTCGCTGGAAAGCTTCGGCACCGTCGACGGGCCGGGCGTCCGGCTGGTTGTGTTTGTCCAGGGCTGTCCAATGCGCTGCCGGTATTGTCATAATCCTGATACCTGGCGGCGCGAGGGTGGTCAAATGATGAGCGCGGCGGAAATTCTTCGGACATACAAACGCAACGAAGCGTTTTACCGCGGCGGCGGAATCACGGTGAGCGGCGGGGAACCGCTGGGACAGAAGGAATTTGTCAGGGAGCTGTTTGCGGCGGCGAAGCAGGCTGGAATTCACACGTGTCTGGATACGTCGGGGATTTTATTTGATCCGTCCCATCCGGAAGCGTTCGATTCCCTGCTTGCGGTCACGGATCTGGTGCTGTTGGACATCAAGCAGATCGATCCGGCTCAGCACCGCTGGCTGACCGGGCAGGACAATGAGCGGATTCTGGCCTTCGCCAGGTATTTGAACGCGAAGCAGGTTCCGGTCTGGATCCGGCACGTCTATGTCAACGCGTCCCTGAACCCGCCTGAGCAGTTATTCGCGCTGGGTGAGTTTTTAGGCACACTGCACAATGTCAAAGCGGTCGACGTTCTGCCTTATCATACGATGGGCAAGGTCAAGTATGAGCAGCTGGGGCTGGCCTACCCGCTGGAAGGGATTCCGCAGGCGACGATGGAACAGGCCCGCCAGGCCCGCTCAACCATTCTTCAAGGCATGCGGAAAGCGCGGCGTCAGACTGTGTCCTGATAGGAACAATCTGAAAGCTGACTGGCATAAAAAAACAACGCTGATGGAATTCCTGACTTCGGAGATTCTATGCAGCGTTGTTTTTGTGTGAGTCCGGCGAAGATCAGCATGAGATCTTCGCGGTTTAATCCCTTATCAGATACGCAAACCCGATGTAGGCAATTTCGGCGGTTAGTCCTGTGCGGTATAAATCGTTTTTCCAAACGTATAAGCGGTATCCAGATAGCCGGTATCCTCAATGTGCTTCGGACCCCCGCAGCCCCCGCAGCCGCCGGCCAGGACATGACCTTTGTCATGCCAGCTCAGATAATTTGAAATCACGTGCTGATAATAGGATAACGCCTGCTCGAAGGTCCACCAGTTGTCATCCGCCGCGCTCATCAGTAAAGCACAGTCCAGATCCGGGTATTTTTCATACCGGCCGAACGGCGGATTCGGATCTTCGCTGCAGGTCGCGTACAACCGTTCCAGAACATTTTTGATGACACCGGTCAACGTCCAGTAACGCAGCGCTGAAGCGAAGACGACAAGATCGGTGTTTTTGATCGCTTCATAAATTTCTGTCATGTCGTCCTGCTGCAAGCAGCCTTTGCCATACCGGCATTGATCACACCCCAGACAACAGCGGATATCCCGGCTGCCAAGAAAAATCGAAGTGACTTCGTGACCTTTGCGACGCGGCGCCCTGGGCAAAGCTGTCCGCCAGCTTCACTGTGTTTCCTTCCGGCGAAGCACCGATTAAAATCAAAATCCGTCGTGATGGGACATCTGCGGACGAGCCGATTTCCTGCGCCGCACAGCCGGGCAGGATACTCATCGTCGCTACGCCGCAGGCGCCGGCGGCCGCACTTTTAAGAAAAGTTCTTCGAGACATAATTTCCATGATTATTCTCCTCCTTGTCTCTCATCATAAAGTCTGGAATAACTCGAGAGTCAAGGATTTTCTGGAAATTTATTGAACTTCGGCCGGAATCCAGAGTTCATATCTGCGAGTTTGTTTTCCCTGGTCATAGTCCAGGCTTAATACCCGGCAGATCCAATCTCCTTTTAATTGAATCTGCATCTGCCTGAGCTGCGTCAGTAACGGAAGCAGGTCTGAGGATTGAATGACGGCCTCTGTTTGAATGATCGTTCTAAGACATTTTTGACCCGGCAGACTGCGAATCGGATTCTGAATTTGAAATCCATGCCGGGCTGCCGCCTCCGCTGTGACAATAAAACCAAAATCGAAATCACTTCTCTGCGCTTCAAGGAGATCGACAGGAGCGAGAACGGCGCAGGTAAATAAGTTCCGGTATTGCATGACCGGCTGATAGAGCGGACTGAAAATCATCGCTTCATTCAATTCGTCATGATGGCTGTAACAATAGAAATAACTGAGTGGCGCATCAATCCAATCCCATCGCATCAGCATTGATGGAGAAAGCGCGCGGGCTTGCTTATAGCCGCTCAATTTATTTAGGGCCAGCTGTGTATCCTCTAATTGATGCCGGAGCGCTTGTTCCCGTTCTTCCAGCAGCCGACTCATTTCGGTTTCCGTCAGGGTATGCATCAGGATTTCGACTTCCCGGATTGTAAAACCCAATGCTGTCCAGTTCGCGCAGTCGTAGAGCCGGCGGATTTCACTGGCGGAATATTCCCGGTAGCGGCTTTCCGGATCCCGCGGCGGATTGATAATCCCTTTCTTTTCATAAAAACGGATCGCGTCGGGACTCATATTCAGAAGCTTGGCAATGACATTGATTTTAACAGGCTGAGTCATCAGATCATCCACCCTGTCTTTCATTTTAACATTGAATATCCTTTTCAGGGAATTAAGATCATGGAATAAGCAGCTATGGTTAAGCTTTCCCAGATTAGTAATTAAACGAAAGAGAAGGCAGAGAACGAGCAAAAAGCTGTGTTATTTCTATTACGCAAAAGGGGAGATTACCGCTTCAGAAAAAGATGAAAGAAAGGATCATGAAGGAAAGAAGAACATTGATGGCGCATTTTTGAAAAAGGGATTCATTTTATTCGCTTTCTTGTGCGTTTGGCAAAATTGTAGATTGTCATTCGTCTCAAAAAGCGTTCTGTGCAAACTTTCGCGGCGTGATCTTCTTTCTTCACACGGGAAAAGTGCGGCTTGGGTTCGATTGCTTGTCAGGCTGAATATAAAAGAAAAGAGCGATCCGAACGGAGGCTCTTTTCGTTATTGATTGGTTAGTTTAAGGCTGCGGCGATCGCTTCCGCGGCCAGTTTGCCGGAGGTCAGCGCCCAGCCGTTGTTGGCGCCGGATGGGGAATCGTCGCCCATGACGCCGCCGACGGTTTCACCCGCCGCGTACAGCCCCGGAATAACCGTGTCGGAAGTATTCTTCACTTCCAAATTTGTCGTCACAACCAGACCGCCCATGGTTGTCGCAAAGCGCGGTTTCTGTTCGACTAAATAATACGGGCCTTCACCGATCTCTTTTGTCAGATACTCGGCAGCGCGTCCGAATTCTTCATCCTTGCCGTTTTGCACAAAGGTGTTGTACGTCGTAACGGTATTTTCCAGCGCTTGGGCGTCCATGCCGACGATTCCGGCCAGTTCCGCCAAAGAATCCGCATGCGCGAAGACTGGCGTCGTCTTGCCGTTATTGTCCAGCCAGCCGTTGATATCGCCTTCGGAGATTCCGCCGGTAGCCAGCTTGCTTTTAAAGAGATCGAAGGTGGAGGCGTCCATCAACAGGTATAACATGCCGTCCGTCTGCTTCAATTCGGTTTCCAGAATCGTCCGGTTCGACGCTTTTTCATTGACGACGCGCTGACCTTCCTTGTTGATCAGAATTGCGCTTTCGCTGAAGGCCGCGATGTTGCCGGCGATCGTGGACTTCGCGATGCCTTCGGAGACTTCGATGCCGTTGGGATAACGTTTGCCGTATTCCATCAATCGGGTTGCCGCGTTAACGTTTTCCGCCGTGGCCATCACGATGCCGTCGCCCGTGGAGGACGCCGGTCCATAATACAGCGCGCTTTTCATCTCGTCATTTAACAGATCCTTGTTATTGCCATAACCGCCGGTCGCTAACAGCACGGCTTTGGCGTTGATCGTATACTCTGTTTTCTCATCCGCCGCTTTGACCCCGACAACTGCGCCGGTCTGGTCAATGATCAGCTCGCTGGCGCGTGTACTCAACAGAACTTCCGCGCCGCTGGCTTCGACGGCTTCCCGCAGCACTTTCGCGGCTCCCGCGCCGCCGCCTTCATACGCTAATTCGCGGTCGTGCGAATATTCCGCCAGCTTGTGCAGTCCGCCGTCCAGATCAAAGTTCAGCTTAACACTGTCATGCAGCCAGTCGGTCGTTGCGCCGACATTCTCTGCGTACAGCTGGATCAGTTCCCCAACGTTCAGGTTTGCGCCGTTGGCCATGAAATCCTCAACCATGCTTTCGACTGAATCGTCGCTCACGCCGGCCTGCTTCTGCAGGTCGCTGCCCATCACGACCTGATTGCCGCCGCTGATCGAAATCGCGCCGCCCATAAACGACATCTTTTCCACCAAGACGACGTTTAAGCCTGATTCTTCAGCCCGGATTGTCGCAGCCATGCCCGCTGCGCCGCCTCCGACAACGACCAGATCGGTATCCAAGGTTTTGGCTTCTTTTTCTGCCGCCGTTTTGTTTCCGGCCGTCTTCAAGGCTTCCACATCGCCTCCAGCCTGCGTGACGCAGTCTTCCACCGCGGCTAAAATCGCTTCGCTGGTATGCGTGGCGCCGGATACGACGTCGACCGCCAAGGTCTGTCCGTCAACGATCGCCTGCGGAATCGAGGTCAGCGGCGCGGATGCGATCGCTTCGGTTTCCTGCTGATTTTTGACGACGACGCTGCTGATCGCGTCGGCGGTGAAGGTGACTTCCAGTTCTACCGGGCCGTTATTGCCCTGGGCGGAAGCCGTGTAGGTTCCCGCTTTGTACTGCCCGGATGCCGGTTCTTCGTTCTTCGGCGTTCCGGAACACGCCGCTAACGAGAATGCAAGCAGACAGGCGGCCAGCGCTTTGCCGGTCTTGATTGTCCAATTCTTTTTCATTGCTTTTCTTTCCTCCTGAGTTGCCTTTTTATTGTAAGCATATCAATTTTGTGAATAAAGAAATAAAATAGAAAATATTCATAGCTGGAAGCTATAAATTTAAGTATAATAAAGAAAAAGAGGAATTCGTTATGAACCTGAATCAGCTGATTTATTTTGAAACGCTGGCTCAGCTTGAACATGTAAGCCGGGCCAGTGAAAAACTGAATATCGCTCAGCCCAGTCTGTCCAAAGCGATCGCCAATCTGGAACAGGAGTTAGGCGTCGATTTGTTTGAGAAACAAGGCCGCAACGTCGTGCTGACCCGGCAGGGGAAGCTTTATCTGGACTATGTTCAGAAAGCGCTCAAAAGTCTGGAGGAAGGGCGCTCTGCTTTACAGCGGATGCAGTCGGAGCTGAATCTGCGGATTGATATCGGGTTTGTGTCTTCTTTACAGGCGCGGATGATGCCGCAGCTGTTGGCAGACTATCGCCAGGCGACCGGTTCGCAGACGCGCTTTGCCTGTTATGAAGGAACGACGGTCACCTTGTTGGAACAGCTGGAGGAAGGAACATTGGATCTGGCTTTGGGCTCTGAGCCCCGGGATCCCGTACGGTTTGGATCGGATCCGGTGTTCCGTCAGGAGCTGGTCGTGCTGACGCCGAAAACAGCGCGCTGGCAGGGCGTTTCATCTTTATCGTTAGAGCAGGTTGCGGCGCAGCCGCTGATCCTGCATACCCGCAATACCGGGATGCGGAAGATTGTGCTCGATTTGTTTGAGGAAGCAGACTTAAAACCGGAGGTGGCTGAAGAAGCAACGGAAGAAAGCATGATCGCTTCACTGGTCGCGATGGATCTGGGAATCGCGATCGTGTCGCTGTCGCCCGCCGTGCAGCTGCCGACGGTGAATATCCTGCGGCTGGATCATCCGAAAAATTACCGGTATATCCATTTGATTTATTTGCGTCATCATTATTTAAGTCCGGCGGTCCGGCATTTTCAGAACTATGTCCTGAAGTGGGCGCAGACTCCTGCCGCTGCCTGAGACAGGCTGTTTTAAAATCGGTTCACGCGGCTGATTCTTTTGATCGGCCGTTTTTTTATGGATGACAGACCGGCGGTAGTCTTTGAAACCGGAAGATTCTGGATTGTACAGAAGTTGGATATTCCTGCTAAAATGACCGTAATAAAAGTGTAAGAGTCGGGTTGTTCGGATAATGGTAAAATAAAGGTGAAACCGGAAGACCGGTTTGGAATAAAACGTCGGCTTGCAAGCTGCGCAGCGAAGATGTGATATGTTCAGGAATTTATGACGATCAATCCGTTTTACGGAAAAGCCGCGGGGCAGATCGGAAAACGTTCAATTAGAAGGTAGGGATGGCTATGGCGCAACCTTGGAAACGACTGTACTGCTTTCTCATAACCGGACTTCTGCTTTTAGGCGGCTGCGCTCCGGCGATGAGGAAAGCGATGCAGAATGAGGAAAATAAACCGGGTGAGGAAGTTTTGAAGCGGCCGGAAGAAGAGAATTTAAGCTTAACGGAACAGGCGCGCGTGTATCCGATTGAACTGACGCCGGGGCGGATCTGGCTGGTGAACCGCGATGGCGAAACGGTCGGCGCGCAGTCCCAATCAGCATTGATTTACGATCAGCTGACACGCCAGCCGCAATACAAAGTAAAAACGAGGCGGTATCTGGACGGGGAAACGGACGAATATGGGCAGCCTGTTTATACCAACCAGTCGGCGTTGTTCTCGCTGGAGGATGAGTGTCTGGCTGATTGGGATGATGTGATTTACGAGGGCGGCGCCGGCCGTCTGGTCATTCGGCGCGACTACGCCGACGAATTTGATTCGATGATGGATCTTCCGGAAACCTACCGGACTGCGCTGGTGGACGGCGTGACGCAGACGGTGGTGCAGGAGGCGATCTTTCAGCTGAAAGCGATTGACGAGGAACATCTGATCGCGCTGGACAAAGACCGCCGGCTGTTGGGCGTCGTCGATCGTGAAGGCCGGGCGGTATCGGGATTTCCGGCCGCAGAAACGTATTATGATCCGGAAGCGGCGTTGGGACGGATTGTCGCCAGCTCGGTCAGCTTTCTGGACAATGAGGCGCGCCGGACCGATACGCTGCTGGACGTCAACCTGAATCCGCTGTTCAGCGCGCCGCGCATCAATATGGTTTATAAGGGGCTGCATGGTCCGTATTTTATTACCTATCAGAAAAACCGGACTGAAATCATCAGCGCGGATACGCTCAAACCGGTCTATGTCGTCGATCCGGAACAGGAGTTTACGTATTTTGACGGCGAAGTGCTGATCGTCTATGGTGAAAACGCGCAGACCGGCGAAGAAACCATGCGCCTGCTTGATGTGGATGGCAACGAACTGTTTTGCGCCGAAGATCTGATCAGCGCCCAGCCGCAGTCGTCGAAGGCCCGGGCCGAACAGTTTCTGGCGGTCGAAGCGGAAACCGCGATGGTGATCGACCGGAACGGGCAGGTCTTAAAGTCTCAGACGATTCCAGGATTGTCAGGATTGTATTGCGATCGGGAAGGTTTTTATTTCTACGAGGCTTATAATCCGGAAGGCAAGATCCGGACAGGGATGCTCGATGCAACTCTGCAGATCGTAATCCCGGCCGAAACTTATGAAACGCTGGCGATCGCAACGCTGCAGGACTATCTGATCGAACCGATGGATTATTTATTGGCATCGCGCAGCGTTAAGAACGCGGAGCTGACGGATATTCTGGATTTAAACGGAAATGTGATCTTTGCCGGGGCGAGTCGGATTTTCAGCCGTGGGCAGGATCGCTTCGCCGTCTTGCGGGGTGAGGAAGCCGGTCTGATCAACGGGCAGGGCGAGTGGCTTGTAAAGCGGTCGGTTTACAGTCTGGGTTGGGATGATTAAGGAGGAATGCGGGATGAAACGAATAGCGGGATTGTTGATCGCAGCCGGTCTGGTATTGAATGGCTGCGTGGCAAAGTCTGAACCCGAGCCGGCATATCAGGCCGAAAGTTTTCCGCTGGCGGCGGCTTCCTGGCCGCTGCAGTCCTTACTTCAGAATTTGCATCGGCAGCTGAGTCCGGATCCAGACTGGCTTCCGCCCGAGGCCAGCGGCAGTACGCAGGCGGCCTGGCGCAGCCTGATTCAGGTGGTCAATCCGCAGCCGCGGATGATTTTGGCCTATGAGCCTTCCGCCGCGATGCGTCGGGAATTACAGGATTATGATACGCTGTGGCAGGCGCAGACGATCGGCTATGACGCGCTGGTGTTGATCACCGGCAGCGAAAATCCCGTCGATTCGCTGAGTCTGGACCAGATCCGCGATATTTACGCGGGGAAGATTACCAACTGGAAGCAGGTCGGCGGACTGGACCAGCCGATCCGGATTTACGCACAGGATGAAAACAGCGGTCTGCAGACGGCGTTTGAACGTCAGGTCATGCAGGGCGTTTCGATTGTCAATCCAACGCTGGACTGGTTCTATGAGCGGGCCGGCGTCGTGCGTCAGGCGGTTGCGGCTTTCACTCCCACCTCAGACGCGCTGGGCTTTTCCAGCCGGCTTCTGGTCAGTCAGGTCAATCCGTCGCCCGATCTCAAGCTCCTTCGCGTCAACGGCGCATCGGCAAATGCGAAAACGTTGGAAAACGGGAAATATCCGCTGAAACTCCCCGTCTTGCTGGCAAGCAACACCGCCTCGGACGCAACGATTGCGGGAATTACCGACTGGCTGTTAAGTGTACCAGGGAAGCGGTGGTTAAGCGATCAGGGGCTGTTTCCCACTCAATAAAAGAAGATGAAAATCATGCTTGGTTTGAAGTCAGCGTCGGCTGTGCTGACGACCCGGCTGTTTTTGACAGCAGTCAGACGGCTTCCGCTCCCATTCGGGAAGAAACCGCAGCGCCTGCCGCGATTTCCGGCATAGAACCAGCCGCGGTGTCCATTTCATTTTTCAGGAAGAACTTCGTTCTCAAAGTCAATCCCACAGGTGTTCACTCTTTAAGAAAGGATGGATCATTCCGACGTCAAGCTGTTGGCTGCAGACGGCGTGAGACCGGATTCTGATTCTATCGCCAGGGATCAATATTCACTGATCCATGAATTTAACGCGGTGATCCGGGCGGACGAGGCGCTGGACTGTCCGGCGTGGATTTTGCCTGAATGGCTGAAAACGGACGACGCCCGCCAGCGGATCCGGGATGAAGGCGATGTCCTGGCGAATTAATGGAGTTTGTAAGCTGTCCCTTCCAGTTTTGATCACAGGTGTAAAAATCCGTTTCCGATGGCTTCCGGCGCGGATTTTTTTATCGTGAAATTTTTATTCATCTACCCTTTACAAATGCAGGAAATTCTTACCGGAAACGGGTGACTTTTTCAGACTGATATGCTACACTGAATTCTGTTTTCGGGATAAGGAGAAGGTTATGGAGAAAGAAGAAACTTTATTATCGGGGGATATTAAAAAGACGTATGTTTCCTATCTGATTCCGACGATCGTGGGGATGCTGACAAATTCGGTCTACTGCATCGTCGACGTCATGTTCGTCGGTTTGTGCATCGGCGCGCAGGGCTTGGCGGCATTTAACATCGCGATGCCGGTCTATACGATTTATTCTTCGTTAGGCTTAATGCTGGGGGTTGGCGGCGCGGTGACCATTTCCGTGCTGATCGGCAAGGGGCAAAAGGAACAGGTCGACAAGGTGTTTACGCTGACTGTTTTGTGCTGCATGCTGATCGGCATGGTGATGAGCGCCTACGGTTTGCTTTTTCCAGACGCCTTCGCGCGGATGCTCGGCGCCAGTCCGCAGCTGATGCAGGGAGTGAAAGATTATTTACAGCCCCTGCATTGTGTCGCGCTGATCTATATTCTCAACTGTACGATGCAGGTCATCATTCGCGCGGATTACAACCCGAAGCTGGTCATGTTAGCGGCGGTATGCGGCAACGCGACCAACATTATCTTTGACTGGCTGTTTGTTTCCGTCTTTCAATGGGGGCTGTTCGGCGCGGCGGCCGCGACGGCGCTGGGCCCCTGCGTCGCCATGAGTATCTGGATTTTCCATTACCTGTTAAAGAAAAATACATTTACGTTTACAAGGCGTTTCTGGGATTTCTCACTGCTGCAGCGGATCTTCAAAAACGGCGTCGGTACGTTTATTCTGGAATTGAGCCTGGGCTGCGTCGTGATTTTCTTCAACATCGTGCTGCTGGATGTCAGCGGTCAGGACGCCGTGGCGGTATTCGCGATCATCTCAAATATCGCGTATGTCGGAAAAGGCATTTTTAACGGAATTTCCCAAGCGGCCCAGCCGATGCTTTCCGTCAACTACGGCGCGCGGAAGATCAAGCGCGTGCAGGCCACGCTGAGAACGGCGTTAGTCTGCGCGTTAATTTTCTCCTTGGGCTGTTATCTGTTGATTCTGATTTTCCCGCAGCCGATCATCGGTTTCTTCATCAGTTCCTCCGATGCCGGCTTGATCGGCCACGGCGTCTGGGCGGCGCGGATTTACTTTATTTCGTTTGTATTTACGGCGGTGAATACAGTTCTGATGTATTACTTTCAATCGGTGGAAAGTATTAAGGTAACGACGATGATCGCGCTGATGCGGGGATTGATCTTCATCCTGCTCGGTCTGGCGGTGTTCCCAAAATTTTTAGGCGAGCTGGGCGTATGGCTGACGATCACCTTCGCGGAGGTGGCGACGTTATTGATCGCGCTGCCAATCAAGCGGAAGCTGGATCGGCTGTTGGCGGGCGAAGCGGTTGAATAGCGGCTGGCGGCGATGAGTGTGAAAAGATCGGATTTCCTGAAACGGAGCTCCGATCTTTATTTATATTCTTAATTTATACTCCGCAAAGACCGCTGCCCTCCTTCGACATTAGAGAAAAGCTTTGGAGCACGTTGAATAAAAGCGCTAAAGCAGCCGGAGGATCAGGGCTGCCAGAAGCACCAGCGCCGAACAGATCCAGGGCAGACATAGAATTCCGGCAGCGATCAGATGAAATTTTTTATGCATCATCATCGCCGCGACATACTCCCGGATAAACGCGTTATAGGAAAAATAAGCGACGGTGCGCGAGCCGATTCCGCTGCATCGGCGAATCCCGGCCTTGCGGGATAACAAACCCGCGCGGAAGACGTGATAATCGCTCGTGCAGAACAGACATTTATAACGCTTTTTCTGTTGATCCATGATTTTCTTGGAAAAGACCATGTTTTCGTACGTGTTGACCGACTGGTTTTCCACCATAATCCGCGTTTCCGGTACACCCTGTTCCAACAAATAGTCTTTCATCACTTCCGCTTCCGCCCGCGGCTCGTCCGGTCCCTGACCGCCGGAGGGGATCAGAATCAGTTCTTTTTTTCTTCCCGGGAAAAAGCGGTGCTTTCTGGCTTCCTGCCGCCAATAGAAGGCTAACGCCCGATCGCAGCGCTGCTTTAACAACGGCGTCAAACCCTGATCGGTCACCTTGCAGCCGAGGATGATCAGAAAATCCTGATTCAGCAGCGGCCGGTTGAGCTTGAACAGCCAGCTGGACACCAGATAACAGACAAAGGTGAAGATCAGATATAAATACAGGACCGCGCCGGCTAAAAACGCCAGGTTGAGAATCCAGGGCAGCGATTGGGAGTGCGAGAGCCCCATGGGGATAACGAACCAGCCCAGCAGAAATGCCAGACCGAAGATCAGCGACAGGCTGTGCTGAACGCTGACACCTTCCTTCGCCCATAGCTGCGGCGAACGCATCAAAAGGACCGCCCCCAGAATCAGCGACAGGATCGGAAAGAGAAACAAGGCGAACAGAAACAGCCCGATCCCGGCTAACAGCCAGAATGAATTCTGGGCATTCAGTGCCAGCAGCGTCAGATCACCCAGAATCAGAAACAGTCCGAATGTCAGCAGCACCCCGTTAAAAATCCGCCGCTTATCGCTGAGATAAAAAATTAAAAATAATCCGAAATAAATGGCTGTCGCCAAAATGGCGAAATTCAGAAGTTCTCCCATTTGTTCGATTCCTCGCTTTATTCTGATTCCATTATACCCTTTCCGCTCTGTTCCGACACGTCTTGTCGTGATAAAATGAAAGAAAAACAGGAGGCATTTATGATTGTTTTACGACAGGCAGAGGTTTATGCCCCGCAGTTTGCGGGACGTCAGGATATTTTGATCGCCGGCGGCGAAATTGTGAAGATGGCAGAACATCTGGATTGCGGGCAGGTGCAGGAGATCGACGCGTCCGGGAAGATTGCGGTTCCCGGCTTGATCGACCAGCACATTCACATCACCGGCGGAGGCGGCGAAGGCAGCTTTCATACGAAAACGCCGGAAGTTCAGCTTTCTTCTCTGATTGAAGGCGGCATCACAACCCTGGTCGGCTTGTTGGGCACCGATGGTTTTTCACGATCCGTGGAAAATCTGGTTTCCAAAGCCAAGGCGCTGAAAGAGGAAGGACTGAGCGTCTATTGCCTGACTGGTTCGTACAGTTATCCCAGCGTAACGCTGACGGGCGATGTGAAAAAAGACATTCTGTTTATCGACGAGGTGATTGGCGTGAAGCTGGCGCTGGCCGATCACCGCAGCTCCAATGTGACGCTGGATGAGCTGATCCGGCTGGCTTCCGACGCTCGTGTCGCGGGCATGCTTTCCGGCAAGGCGGGAATTGTGACGCTGCACATGGGCGATGATCCGCAGGGGTTGAACAAGGTGTTCGACGCGATAAAGCAGACGGCGATCCCGGCGAAGGTTTTCCATCCGACGCATGTGACGCGCAACCCGATGCTGTTTGAACAGGCGCTGGATTTTCTGGAGCTGGGCGGCTGGATCGATCTGACCGCCGGCTCGCGCAAAGAAAAGAGCTGCGGGGATTATATTGAGGCTGCCAAACAACGGGGACTGGATACATGCCGGATCACGGTGAGCTCGGATGGTCAAGGCAGCTGGTCTACTTATGACGCGCGCGGCAATTTGACTCAGATCGGGGTGTCCAGCGTCAAAGCGCTGCACGAACAGCTTGTACGGATGGTCAAGGAGAACGAGTTTGATTTAGCCGAGGCGCTGAGCTATGTCACAAGCAATCCGGCTGACGCGCTGCAGTTAAGCCGCAAGGGCCGGCTTCAGGAAGGGATGGACGCGGATATCGTGCTGCTGGACAAGGATCTGGCGATCGACACCGTGATCGCCCGCGGTCAGCTGATGATGAAGGACAAGCAGCTGCGGGTGCGGGGAACCTACGAATAAAGATTCAAACCCTGAAGTTCACGGTGGAATCGACCGGAAATCCATGATTCGTGGACAAAGTCAAGCAGGCATGGATTGCGCTCATCCCCCGGGTTAATCGTACAATGAAGGCGAGGAAAAGGAGGGATTGAGAATGGATGCGGAAACCATGGGAAAACGCATCGCACAGCTGCGCAAAGCGCGGAATCTGACACAGCAGCAGCTGGCCGATCAGCTCAACGTCACCAACCGCGCCATTTCCCGATGGGAACGGGGCGAGGGTTATCCGGAAATTACGCTGCTGCCCAAGCTGGCGGACAGTCTGGGCGTCACGACGGATGAAATTTTAGGTCATAGAACAAGGAAACAGCCGGGGATGCGGTTTGCTCAGCAGCCGCAGGTCATCATCGGAATCGGTCTGGTGCTGATTTTCGCTGCGGAAATCGGACGCCGGCTGCAGCCTCAGCAGAGCAATCTTCTGGCTTTGGCGGGGCTGACGGTGTTTTTGATTCTGGGGATGATCGTTGTGATGCTGCGGCTGCCGATGAACAGACTCAGCGGTATGATTTACAGCGGCTCCGGATTCTTTTTCGTGACGCAGCTTGCGGCCCAGTGGATTTATCTGTCACTGCTGCGGTATGTAGGACCAGTGCCGTTTACTGGAGCAGTGAACCCCTATTATTTTGCTTTGCAGGAGAAGATGCAGTATCCGGTTGCTTTACAAGTTCAATCGCTGCTGACGCAGGCGATGTGGCTGCCGGGGATGCTGGTGTCGCTGACGGTGTTTCTGCTTCTGAATTGGAAAGTGAACTGGTACGCGAGCACTTCCGGTTGGATCAAACTGATCAAGTCGATGATCTGGCTGGGACTGAGCATTCTGATTCTATCCGTGATTGTATTCAGACAATCGTTGCAATGGGATTGGACGGAACTGCCGCCGCAAAGCTACGCGCGTCTGTCGCAGCTCTATCCGGCCGTGATTTCAGTCTTGATCGTGACGGCGCTGGCAGGTCTGTTGTTTATCTGGCGGTGGCGCCGGCAGGATCGTACCGCCGGAGTCTTGATCCTTTTATTACTGGGCTTTTACGGCAGCGTGCTTCCTGTGCAGAAATTGGATTATTATTTCTTTAAGGCGGAAAAGTTGATTCCGGATATTGCCAAAATTACTGAGGGATGGGACCGGATTCATCTGGTGGTGCAGTGGGACCGTCCGTTCTGGTTTGCGGGCATCGTCTGTCTGGGGATGAGTTTATTTTTGATTTATCGTCAGGAGAACACGGGCTCCGGGAAACTTTCCGTTAAAAACCTTGCGTCGCTGCGGCTGAGGCCGGAAATCTGGAAACGGAAGGCCGATTGATCGGACAGCCATTTGATATGAATTCCAGAATGAACTTCAAAGTTCAATGCAAAGAAAAGGACAGGAATCGCAGGATGAGTGAAACCAAAGAACCGATTTTCCGTTATGGGAAAACGGAAATTGAATATTTAAAGCAGCGGGATCCGAAGCTGGGCGCGCTGATCGATCAGATCGGTCCGATTGAACGGGCTGTCGATACCGATCTGTTTTCGGCAATCGTGCATCATATCGTCGGGCAGCAGATTTCTACGAAGGCTCAGCAGACAATCTGGCAGCGGATGCGGGACGGCTTGGGCGAAATCAGAGCGGAAACGATATTGGCGGCCGGGATTGAGCGACTGCAGGCGTTTGGCATGACGTATAAAAAAGCGGTGTATATCGAGGATTGCGCGCGGAAAGTAACCACCGGCGAGCTGGATCTGGACCAGCTGCCGCGGCTGCCTGATGCGGAAGTGATCCGGCAGCTTGTTTCGCTGAACGGGATCGGCGTGTGGACTGCAGAAATGATTCTTCTGTTCTGTCTGCAGCGGCCGGACGTATTCAGCTATGGCGATCTGGCGATCCTGCGCGGATTGCGGATGGTGTATCATCATCGGAAAATCGACCGCAAGTTGTTTGCGAAATACCGCCGCCGGTTCAGTCCGTACGGCAGCGTAGCCAGTCTGTATTTGTGGGTGATTGCGGGCGGAGCGGTGGAAGGCATGAAGGATTACGCGCCGAAACCGGTTCAGTCCAAACCCGTAAAACGCAAATCGCTGGTGCGGGTGCAGGAATGAACGACGTTCATTCTGTCATTGGCTAGGATAAGAAAGAGGTTTGAAAAGGAGGCTCACGATGATTTATACGACGCATTACGCTTCCCCGCTCGGCGATCTGCTTCTGGCAGAGAATGAGAATCAGCTGATCGGGTTGTGGCTGGAAGGCCAGAAATATTATCGCAGTACGCTGCGGGAAGCGGCGCAGGAACAAGCTGACCGTGCCGTCTTCATTCAGACGTCAGCCTGGCTCGACCGTTATTTTGCGGGGGAACAACCCGCGATCAGCGAATTAAGACTGGCGCCCCGGGGAAGTAAATTCCGGCAGGCGGTGTGGAAAAGCTTGTGTGAAATTCCCTATGGTCAGGTCACGACGTATGGGAAAATCGCCGGGAAGCTGGCCCGGCAGTTCGGCTTGGCGTCGATGTCGGCTCAGGCGGTCGGGGGCGCGGTCGGGCACAATCCGATTTCGATCATCATCCCTTGTCATCGGGTTGTCGGCACTCACGGAAGTCTGACGGGATATGCCGGCGGGCTGGATAAAAAAATTTTCCTGTTGCAGCGGGAAGGCGTCGACGTCAGCCGTTTCTCAATCCCTGAAAAGGGTACCGCACTGTAAACCGTTGACGAGGGAGCGGACGTGATCTATTCGGGAGAAATTGTTCAAGTCAGTCAGGGAGGAGCCGCAGTCAATCCGGCCTCAATGTGGAATCATAGATTAAGGAAGCAGAAGCAGAATGACAGAGAAGCGTTCTGCTTTTCTTGTGGCCCTCCGACTCCGGGA
This sequence comes from Holdemania sp., assembly GCF_986127675.1. Lineage (NCBI taxonomy): Bacteria > Bacillati > Bacillota > Erysipelotrichia > Erysipelotrichales > Erysipelotrichaceae > Holdemania > Holdemania sp. The sequence goes on from NZ_CFQZWI010000015.1 coordinate 17,330, forward strand.
GAATTTGTTTTCCAGCCGGATTGGGTTTAAAACCGGAATCATCGGCGATAACAAAAGCGAAGACATCCAGATTCTGTTTGGATAATCGAACATCGGAATTCCATGACGAAATTGAATTTAAAGTAGTTGACAAACAGAACTTATTGGAAGATAATACTAATAGAAAGTGATAATCATTATCAATTAAGGAGGAGAACAATGGATCCGAAAGCATTTTTCAAGCTCAGCTATGGTTTATATATCATCAGCACTGAAAGCGAAGGCAAACAGGCTGGCTGTATCGCAAATACATTCAATCAGGTGACCAGTTCGCCGGCGCAGGTCAGCGTAACTTTGAATAAAAACAACGCGACGGAACAAATGATCGAAAAGAGCGGAAAGTTTGCGGTTTCCGTTCTGGAACAGAGCGCCGGGATGGAATTGATCGGCCGGTTCGGTTTTCACTGCAGCCGCGATACCGATAAGTTCGCCGGGCTGGATTGCGGTATCGACGAACAGGGCCTGCCATTTGTGAAAGAAAACGCCGCTTCCCGCTTTTCCTGCAAAGTTGTAAAAACGGTGGATCTGGGAACGCACGTCATGTTTATTGCCGAAGTGATCGGCTGTGAAGTCCTGGATAACCAACCGGTTATGACTTACGAATATTATCATCAGGTCAAAAACGGCAAGACGCCGAAGAATGCGCCGAGCTATCAGGAAGAACCAAAGAAAACCGGAGGATGGCGCTGCTTGTTGTGCGGCTATGTCTATGAAGGCGAAATTCTGCCGCCGGATTTTATCTGCCCGATTTGCAGTGCTCCGGCTTCCGCGTTTGAAAAAATCTGACGCGCTTGGAAAACGAGTTATTTAAAACAGAATAGAAAAACAACAGAAGGAGAATTTCGATGAGAATGAAATCTAAAACCGTCATCATCACCGGCGGAGGAAAAGGCATCGGCTTCGGCGTTGCAACAGCTTTTGCGAAGGAGGGAGCCGATATTGTCATTACCGGCCGTCAGGAATCCGCGCTGCTCAGCGCCAGGGAAAAGCTGGAATCGGCTTATGGTATCCGCGTCGGTTATGTTGCGGGCGATCTGGGGCAGGAGGAAACAGCGGCGAAGGTTGTCGCCAAAGCGATCGAAATGACAGGCCGGCTGGATGTGCTGATCAACAATGCTCAGGCTTCCAAATCCGGCGTCATGCTTGCGGATCATACCCGGGAGGATTTCGATTTGGCGATTAATTCGGGTTTGTACGCGACTTTCTTCATGATGCGTGCGGCATTCCCTTATTTGAAGGAAACGCGAGGCAGTGTGATTAATTTTGCTTCCGGCGCAGGTCTGGCCGGCCGTTTGGGGCAAGCTTCCTATGCCGCGGCAAAAGAAGGCATCCGCGGTTTATCGCGGGTAGCGGCGACTGAATGGGGCGAATTCGGCATCAATGTCAATGTCGTTTGTCCGCTGGTGGAAACGGAACAGCTGCGGAAATGGAAAGAAGAATATCCGGATGTCTATGCCAAAACGATCAAGGGAGTTCCGTTAGGCCGGTTCGGCGATGCGGAGAAAGATATCGGCAGGACATGCGTCTTTCTGGCAAGCGAGGATGCTTCCTATATCAGCGGCGAAACGATCACGCTGCAGGGCGGCTCCGGCCTGCGGCCCTGAAACAGGCGCCTTACGCTGCGTAAGAATTCTTATTCTAATTTGGGCAAAGAGAAAAAAGACAGGCTGGACAAAGCATGATAACAACGCTTTGTCTCAGCCTGTTTCTTTGCAGGAGAAATTCTGCCTTGCCGCAAGTAAGAAGCTGCGGAATTCCGCAGCATTTTTTTTCCTGCGCCATTCTTTTTTTCGCAAGGAAGCAGGCTGTTCGGATTTGAAATTGATAAAGCGCTGATGCAAAAGCTGAAAAAACAAACAAATTCAAACCGCAGGCAAGGACTTTCAGAGAAATTCACGCTTCGCGAAACGAACAGGACGGAACCATGACGCCTGAATGAAGCAGTGATCAGGAAAGTCTGAACTTTGCGGAACACAAAGCGGGAAAACGGGCAGAATTCAGGCGAAGTCTTTTCCGCTAAAACGCAGCCGAAGTTGTGAAAAACTGCCCTTCAGAAGGGAATCGTATTATTTTCCTGTGGAAAAAACGTAAATTCAGGCAGAAAGAAGTAAGCCGGAAATTTTGTGTTTTCAAATCGTTAGGAATGCTCTAAAATATAACCGTCGGCAGAGCTGCCGGACCACTCCGCAGCTCAGGTTTAAACGCTGAATTTCAGCCGGAGGTTGCGTATGATTTCAAGGTTAAAGAAAATAAGCTGTTTGTTCGCCGTCGTCTTCCTGACGGTGTTTTGTTTTGTTCCCTCAGCGGCCAAAGCCCAGTCCTCAGAAGACGATGGGGAAGTATTAAAAGTTGCTTTCCCTGAAAACACCGGGATCAGTGAAATTTATGAAGACGGCACCTATGGCGGGGCGGTGTATGACTGGCTGCATGAAATTGCCAAGTATACCGGATGGAAATACGAATTCATCACCGGTTCTGCCAACGATCTTTTAAAAGGCATGGCGGATGGCGAGTATGATCTGATGGGCGGCATGTATAAAATCGAGGGAATTCGTGATTTGTACTGCTACCCGGAATACATCATGGGCTCCAATTATAACTTGCTGATTTATCCGCAAAGCGATTCGACGATCAAGAGCTTTGATTATTCCACGCTCAACGGCAAGAAGATCGGCGTTTTCAGCAGGGCGACGGCTAAAATCGAGCGGCTGAACAAATTTCTGTCGTTCAACAAACTGGATTGTGAACTGGTCTATTATTCCGACGCGCAGGCTTATGTTAATTGTCTGGACAATCAGGAAGTGGATCTGATGCTGGGCAACGACGTTTATCTGGAAGAAGATTATAATGTTGCCGCAAAATTTGAAGCCGATCCTTATTATCTGGTGACTTCGCTTAACCGGCCGGATTTGTGCGAGCAGCTCTCCGCGGCCATGAATGCGATTTATTCAGCGAATCCCAACTTTGCGGACGAATTGTATCAAAAATATTTTCCGCAGGATTACGTGAACAGGATTGATTTTACAGCGGAGGAAAAAGCTTACCTTGCCCAGTCGCCAACCCTGCGGGTCGCGGCGCTGAAAGAAAACTATCCGCTGTTGTATCAGGAGGGCGGTCAGCTCAAGGGCATTCTGCCCTCCTGTCTTCAGCTGATCACGCAGCGGACAAATTTGAATTTCGAATATGTATACGGCGAAACGATGACAGAACTGGAAACGCTGGTCCGTGAAGGAAAGGCGGATTTGATCGGCATGTATCTCAACGACGACCAGGCTGCCGATCAGTCCGGCTGGACGCGGACTCCGAGCTATGCCCGACTGGATCTGGTCGTGCTGATGAATAAGCGCACCTCAGCTTCGGCCAGTATGACGATGGCTGTGCCGGAAGGCATCACGATGAAGCCGACTCAGCCGGAGGATAAGATTCGCTTTTATAAGACTTATCTGGACTGCATTCGGGCGGTCAATGAAGGCCGGGCAGATTATGTGCGGATGCCGGCTGCCTTTGCGGAGGATTTTTACTCCCGTGATTATTATGCCAATATCAACCTGATCACGCTCAACAACGATCATGAGGAAGTGACGCTGGCGATGCCGCAGCCTGCCGATGTGCTGCTTTACTCGATCTTCAGCAAGGCTATTCATAATTTCTCACAAATGGAAAAAGAATGTCTGGTGTCGCAGAACCTGCTTCAGATTCGAAAGAGCGCAGTGACGATCAAATCGCTGCTGTATTCAAATCCGCTGATGATGCTGAGCGTATGCGTCGGGGGGATCGGCCTGATCTTTGCGGCGCTGCTGGTTTATTACCGCTCGCAGATGAAGACCCGGATGATGCGGCTGCAGCTGGAAAAAGCGGTTGAAACCGGCCGGGCGAAGTCGGATTTCCTCTCGCGGATGTCGCATGAGATCCGCACGCCGATGAATGCGATTATCGGTTTGACGAACCTCGCGCTGCTTTCCGGCGAGGCGACGCCGGCGATTGAGGAAAAGCTGACGAAAATTGATGCGTCCTCTCAATTTCTGCTTTCGCTGCTGAATGATACGCTGGATATGTCGAAAATCGAAAATCAGAAGATGAAAATCGAGGCCCGGCCGCTGGATCTGTCACGGATCTTAAAGCAGATGCAGGATATCTTTGAAATGCAGGCCCGGGAGAAAGGCAATCAACTGGAATTTGACATCGCTTTGGAAGATACCTGGTTTATCGGCGACGAACTGCGGTTAAGTCAGATCCTGACCAATCTGTTATCGAATGCCTGCAAATATACTGAGCGGGGACGGATCAAGCTGAGCGTTGCCGAGAAACGGCTGACCGATCAGTCCGGCGAGCTGTATTTCAGCGTAAAGGATACGGGCATCGGCATCGGCAAGGCTGAGCAGGAGAAGATTTTTCTGTCATTTGAACAGGCGGACAACCGCAATCAACAGACGCCGGGAACCGGATTGGGTCTGGCGATCAGCCGCAGTCTCGTTCAGCTGATGGGCGGCGAATTGAAAGTGAACAGTAAGCTGGGCGCAGGTTCTGACTTTTACTTTACAATCAAGCTGCCGCTGAGCGAAGCGCCGCAGGTTTGCGAGCCGGAAGTCCCGGAAACGGAACTGGATCTGGATGGGATGCGGATCCTTCTGGCGGAAGATAACGACATTAACGCCGAGATCACGATCCAGCTGCTGGAATTGAAAAATGTGATCGTGGAACGGGCGGAAAACGGGCAGCAGGCGCTTGATCTGTTTCAGGCCCGGCCGCAGGGATATTTCGATCTGATTTTAATGGATGTCAACATGCCGGTGAAAGACGGGATGACGGCGGTTCGCGAACTGCGCGGGCTGGATCGGGAAGATGCCCGTTCCGTGTTGATTTTTGCGATGACGGCCAATACATTCCAGGAAGATCGGGAAGCGGCGGTGCAGGCGGGCATGGATGATTTCCTGCCGAAACCTTTTGAAGTGGATCAACTTTATAACGCTCTGCGCAGCACCTTGCGGAAAAGATGAGCCACGAAGGACCTCTTACGCCGTTTCAAGGAAATTTAAATAACCGGAAGCGGATTGCCCAAAGCTCAACAAACAGCGCCGGCAGTCCGCTGTTTTTTTATTTCCCATTCTTGCTTAAGGAATGGAGAATGCAAATCCATTTTCAGGATGGACTTTCCTCGCAGATCGTGAGGAAATAAGACGCCGATGCCATAAAAGAACGCTTTTCTCAGAAATAATCAAGATTATTCGGAATACGGAAATTGGTTTAACAGCGAACAAAGAGAAAAAATACTGAACTTTGCGCAGCGGCAGCGCTTCGCAAAGTATGTTTGCTTTTTCGCATCTTCGCCAGCGGCGGGACAGAAAAGGCAGCGTCTTTGGTAATTTTACTCATGAAATCGAATTGAAAGTCGCTTTTGCTATTTCAAATTGATCGGGAATGGCATAAAATAAGGGTTAAATAGGACCATGCGGAAAACCGTTTGATTGAAGGCAGAGGATGCAAGAGGAGAAAATTATGCGAAATTGGCGGAAATTATTTGTTTTGGGAATCCTCGCTCTGACGTTAAGCGGCTTAAGCTGGACGCCGCTGAGCATTCAGGCGGAGGCTGCGGAGGGCAGTCAGGCCGGCGAAAATCCAGAAGGCGAAGTATTGAAAGTATCATTTCCGATCAGTCCGGGATTAAACGAGGTTTATGAAGACGGCACTTATGGCGGTCTGGTTTATGACTGGCTGCATGAAATCGCTAAATATACCGGTTGGCAATATGAATTCATTACGGGCGATCCTGATACGCTGCTCAGCTCGTTCATCGCCGGGGAAAATGATATCATGGGCGGCATGTATTACTATGACGGCTATGAAAAAATGTTTAACTATCCTGAATACGTGATGGGCTCCAACTATAATTTACTGATTTATCCGCAAAGCGATACGTCGATCAAGAGTTTTGACTATACGACGCTCAATGGAAAACGAATCGGCGTTTTGCGCAAAGCGACAAGCAAAATCGAGCGGCTGCAGAAATTCCTGAATTTTAATAATCTGCAATGCGAGCTGGTTTATTTTGAAGACGCAAAGACCTATACGCAGTGCCTGGAAACGAAAGAAGCCGATTTGCTTTTGGGCAGCGACGTTTATCTGAAAGAAAATTACAATGTTGCGGCCCGCTTTGAAGCCGATTCCTACTATATGGTCACCACGCTGAGCCGGCCTGATCTGTGCGAACAGCTCAACGAGGCGATGAATGCGATTTATTCCGCGGACCCCAACTTTGCCGACAAACTGTATGAGAAATATTTTACGGCAGATTATGCCAACGCCATTGATTTTACAAGTGAGGAAAAAGCTTATTTAAGTCAGTCGCCGACGCTGCGGGTGGGGGTTCTGAAGAATAACTATCCTTTGTTTTATGAGGAAAACGGAGAAAACCGCGGAATCGTTCCGGCTTGTCTTGAACTCATCCGGCAACGCACCTCGCTGCAATTTGAATATGTGTATGCTCAGACGTATGCGGAACTGGCGGAAAAAGTAAAAGCGGGAGAAGCGGATCTGATCGGCGCTTATCTGGACAATGATCAGGCCGCTGATCAAACAGGCTGGACGCGGACCCCGGCTTACGCAAAGCTGGATCAGGTCGTGCTGATGAACAAGCAGACCGGCGCTTCTCAGCCGATGCGCATGGCCGTGCCTTTCGGATTGACCGGAATGCCTTTGCAGGCGGACGACGAGATTCTTTATTATGACTCTTATGAAAAATGCCTGGATGCCGTCAATCATGGAAAAGCGGATTACGTGCGGCTGCCGGCCTCGTTTGTCGAGGATCTTTATTCACGCAGATACTATGCCAATCTGAATCTGATCACAATGAACAATGTTCAGGAGGAAATCGCTTTCGCTCTGCCTTTGCCGCCGAATGTGCTGCTTTATTCCATCTTCAGCAAGTCGATTCATAATTTTTCAGCGACGGAAAGCGAAACCCTGATTTCTGAGAATTTGTTAAAGGTCCGCCAGAGCGCGGCGACGTTGGAATCGTTGATTTATTCCAATCCAATGATGGCGGTTTTGTTCTGTGCCGGTCTGATCGCTCTGATTGCTTTGTGCGTGCTGATTTATTATCGGATTCAGCTCAAAACCCGGATGATGCGGCTGCAGTTGGAAAAAGCGATGGAAACCAGTCAGGCCAAATCGGATTTTCTTTCCCGGATGTCGCATGAAATTCGTACGCCGATGAACGCCATCATCGGTCTGACGCATTTGGCGCTGATGTCTCAGGAGGCGACGCCGGCGCTAAAAGAAAATCTGAAAAAAATTGAAACGTCGTCGCAGTTTCTATTGACCTTGCTGAATGACACGCTGGACATGTCAAAAATTGAAAATGAAAAAATGCAGATCCTGTCGCAGCCGTTTGAATTGGGAGCGCTGCTGGATCACATGCAGGATATCTTCGAAATGCAGGCGCAGATCCATGGCAACTCACTGACTTTTGACATACAGTTGAAGCATGTTTGTTTCAGCGGCGATGCCATGCGGATATCTCAGGTCTTAACCAACCTGTTGTCCAATGCGTGCAAGTTCACAAAGCAAGGCGCAATTACGCTGAGCGTTCGTGAATCCGCGGGGCAGGAAGGTCGGGCAGCGCTGTTTTTCAGCGTTCAGGATACCGGGATCGGCATTGACGAGACGGACTTGAAGAAGATTTTCCTGTCTTTTGAACAAGGTGGAAATCGGGATCAGCACACCCCGGGAACTGGCTTGGGACTGGCGATCAGCCGCAGTTTAGTGCAGCTGATGGGGGGCGAGCTGGAAGTGCGCAGCGAAGTCGGGAAGGGTTCCAATTTCTACTTTACGATCGAGCTGCCGCTCAGTGAAGAAACGGAATTGAATAAACCGAAACATTCTGCTGCGCAGCAGGCCAAGCTGGAAGGTCTGCGGATTTTACTGGTCGAGGACAACGACATCAATGCCGAGATCGCGATCGAGTTATTGGAACGCCGGAAAATTCAGGTGGATCGGGCAGAGAATGGACAGGTCGCTCTGGACTTGTTTACAGGCCATGAGGAAGGGTATTATGATCTGATCCTGATGGATATCAATATGCCGGTGATGGATGGTTTAACGGCAGCCCGACGGCTGCGGGAATTGCCGCGGAGCGACGCACAGAGCGTATTTATTATCGCGATGACGGCGAACACCTTCCAGGAAGATCGCGATCGTGCTCAGGCGGCAGGCATGAACGACTTTTTGCCGAAGCCCTTTGAGGTTGATCAACTGTACGCCGTGCTGGAAAAAAACAATTCAAAAAATGACCAGCCGGGATGTTCAGATTAAGAAAAGCAGCGGCTGCAACGCAGACGATACGATAAAAAAATCCGGATTGCAGAAACTCCGGATTTTCATTTTATTAGAAAGTATCTTTCAATGGCATGAACAATAGGAAGCTCTTTAGAGCTTTAGGCTGCCAAAGCGCTTCAAAGCGCTGAGTTCCCCTCTTTTTAGTTATGCAATGAAAAGAAAGAGAAGAAGAGTTATTCAGTTTTGAATACTTTCTCCAGGACATCCGCAGGAAGCATGAAATGCGGGACTGTATGGTGTATATGGCCTCGATTGTGATAGCGCAGCGAGGAATGGAATACCAGAATTAAAAGAAAGAACGCAGGTCTTGAATCCTTCGAAGATCGCCATTCTCCCAGGAAAGCTGTTTAAGGCAGAACATTTTTACAGCACCGCGAGGCAATGAAGATGCCTGAGCGAAGCAATCTTGATCAAGCCTTCAGCTGTGGAAACAGAAGAGAAAGGAGGAAGCGATCTGACTTCAGGAATTCGCTTCAGGCTGGAAATTAACGAGTGTTCTGGCTGGCCTTGTCTTTTTAAAGGGCGCGCAGCTTTTTCCTGATCGCCGCTTTGTTTAAATTCTTCCAAGGAGCGCAGGCTGAAATTGATCGCCGGTTAACCTGACAAAAGCGTTCTGGCTGAATTCGCTGAATTGCAGAGGGTTGTTTGTTTAGGGGGCCGGCCGTTATTTCTTTGAGCGCGGCTGCGTGCAGGATTGACGCAGGATGAGCGAGCAAGGAAGCATGATCTGCATCGGATAGACTTTATCTTTCGCCGCGAACTGCGTGATAAACTGCGCGGCCAGTTCGCCCATCTGACGAGCCGGCGCGTAGATCGTCGTCAGCGGCGGATTGGTATAGGCCGTATTTTGATTGTTATTGAAGCCAAGAATCGAGATATCCTCCGGCACGCGGTAATTATTTTCATGCAGAGCCCGCAGCGCGCCCATGGCGACCGCATCGCTGGCGCAGAATAACGCCGTCGGCACCGTATGTGCCTGGATCAGATCCTGCATCAGCGCATAGCCGGATTCCACAGTAAACTGATCCCGGCGGACGAAACGGCTGTTGTCCCAGCCTTTTTGCCGGCAGAATTCCTGATAGTAGTGATAGCGTTGTTCAAAGTAGATCTCGCCGTCGGTTGTATGTTCGATGCCGCCCAGAAAACCGATCCGGGAATGCCCCAGACTGGCGAGGTACTCCAATCCCTCATAGACTGCGGTGCGAAAGTCCATGACGATCGTATTGACAAAGATTTTCGGCATGAACAGATCGACGAAGATGACTTTGTCAGTCAGCTTGCGGAATTCGCTGATTTCCTGAGACGAAAACTTGCCGATGCAAATCAGACCATCGAGCATGGAAAGCTTGCTTAAAAAATCAGGATCCCCGCGGAAAGAGCGGATCATTTCGATATTGTTCTGATTCAAATAACTTTCGGCACCGATGCGGATTGAGAGGTAAAACGGATCGTTTAATTCCTTTTCGATGGAATACCACTGCACGATGCCAATGCGGATCGGATTATAATTATTTTTCGTTTTGATTTTCCGTTTGATATAATTTTGTTTCTTGGCTTCGTCGAATACCCGCTGGCGTGTTTGTTCCGCGACCTTCAACGTCGGATCATAATTGAGGATCCGCGAAACGGTGGCGGCGGAGACACCCGCCTGCTGCGCGATTTCTTTGATCGTAGACATAATTATCAACTCTCTCTCTTACTTACTCTAACGAATTTAAGTGAACAAGTCAAAATAATTTACTAAATCAGCTGATCAGAACTCGAAGTTTTACTAAAAGTGATAACGCTTACATTTTGTTTACATCAGGTAAAAATTGGTAAAAACACATTGAATCAGCCATTTTTAAGCCATAAATTCAATATTTTCACAAAATGAAGTTTACTAAAACTAGTTAAAACCACCTCAAAGTTTATCTCAGTTTGTTGACACCGGCACTTGAACCGTCATAGAATGTAAGCGTATACAGAAGCTATACGGAGGGAAAAAGATGAAAAAACTATTTGCTTTTCTTGCATCAGCATTGATGGTATTATCCCTTGCTGCATGCTCCAACAACGGCGGCGGAAATAATGACAAGCCGGCGGATGACGGCGCAGCCGGTACCGACAAGAAGGTTTATAATGTCGGTGTTTCCATCTACAAATTCGACGATAACTTCATGACGCTTTACCGTAAGGAAATCGAAAGCTATTTCAAGACGCTGAATACGGACGAAGTTGAATACAAAGTTACGATTCAGGATGGCAAAGGCGACATGGCTGAACAGACCAACCAGATTGACAACTTCATCGCGCAGGACTATGACGCGCTGATCATTAACTTAGTCCAGGCGACATCCGCAGCCACTGTTATCGACAAGTGCGAAGCGGCGAACAAGCCTTGTATCTTCATCAACCGTGAACCAAGTGAAGAAGATATGAAGAAGGATCCGGGGATGATCACGTATGTCGGCGCTGACGCTCGTCAGTCCGGTAAATTCCAGGGCGAACTGATCGCGGATCTGCCGAACAAGGGCGACCTGAACGGCGACGGCGTCTTACAGTATGTCATGGTTGTCGGCGATCCGGAAAACGTTGATGCGAAATACCGCACGGAATTCTCCATTTCCCAGTATCAGGAAGTCTCCGGCCTGAAAGTTGAAAAATTAGACGAACAGCGCGGCGATTGGGATCAGGCGAAGGGCCAGGAAATCGTAGCGAACGCTTTAACACAGTACGGCGATAAGATCGAAGCTGTCTTCTGCAACAACGACGCAATGGCGTTAGGCGCAGCGCAGGCGATCACCGCGGCAGGCCGTAAGGTCGGCGAAGACATCTATCTGGTTGGGGTTGACGCTCTGGCAGAAGCGATGGATTTAGTTTCTACCGGCGGCATGACCGGCACCGTTCTAAATGACCACATCAATCAGTCACACAAAGCGGTTGACTGCACAGTCCAGGCGATCAATGGCGAAAAGCTGGACGCTTACTACTGGATTGACTACATTAAGGTTACTCCGGAAAACGTAGCAGAATACAAATAAGCAGAAAGAATCCGAAAATTAAGTGTGCCTCCGCGCACACTTAATTTTTCTGGATTATTAAGAGGAAGGGGATTTACGAATGAGCGATTATATTTTACAGATGAAAAATATAAGTAAAAGCTTCCCTGGCGTCAAAGCGCTCGATCATGTCTGTCTGAATGTCCGGCCGGGAACCGTGCACGCATTAATGGGTGAAAACGGCGCCGGGAAATCCACGCTGATGAAATGTCTGTTCGGCATCTACAAAAAGGATGAAGGACAGGTTATTTTCAACGATGAAGAAGTGGATATCAAGGATACCAACGACGCGCTGCATCGAGGCATCGCGATGGTTCATCAGGAACTGCAGCCGATTCCGGACCGCAGCATCGCCGAGAATATTTTCTGCGGCCGCTATCCGATGAAAAAGTTCGGGCCGATGCAGGTGGTGGATCACGCGCGGATGTATAAGGAAACCGAAGAGCTGCTGAAAGAAGTCAACCTGGACTTCAATCCGAAGGTGAAATTGGGAACATTGTCCGTTTCGCAGATGCAGTCGGTTGAAATTGCCAAAGCGGTTTCCGTCAACGCCAAGATCGTCATCATGGACGAACCGACATCGTCGCTGACCGAAAATGAGGTCGAGGGATTGTTCGATATCATTAATAAGCTCCGTTCTAAGGGCGTATCGATTATTTATATTTCTCATAAGATGGAAGAAATTCTGAAAATCTCCGATGAAGTGACGATCATGCGCGATGGCACTTATGTCGGCACCTGGCCGGCGAATGAGCTGACGACGGATCTGATCATACAGCGGATGGTCGGCCGCGAACTGACCAACCGGTTCCCGCCGCGGTTTAACGAACCGGGCGAAGTCGTCCTGAAGGTGGAAAACTTTACTTCGATTGACTCACGCAGCTTCCGCGACGTGACCTTTGAATTAAAGAAAGGCGAAATTCTGGGCATCGGCGGTCTGGTCGGCGCGCAGCGGACCGAGCTGATGGAAGGTCTGTTCGGCGTGCGGCATATTGAAAAAGGCACGGTTACTTATAAGGGCGAAACGATCAAGATTCATCATCCGCGGGACGCGATTAAAAAGGGTATCGCGCTGCTGACGGAGGATCGCCGGGCGACCGGAATCTTCGGCGTCCTGTCGATTTCCGACAATGTTGGCGTCGCTTCGCTGGATAAGTATATTGATTACGGCGTCGTCCTGAACAATAAAAAGTTGGAAAGTCTGGTCAAGGATAACATTGACAAGATGAGCATTAAAACGCCGAGCACGAAAACCCAGATTCAGTCGCTGTCGGGCGGCAACCAGCAGAAAGTCATCATCGCCCGCTGGCTTGCCAATGACCCGGAAATCCTGATCCTGGACGAACCAACCCGCGGCATCGACGTCGGCGCGAAGTATGAAATTTATACGATCATCGCCGATCTGGCCAAACAGGGGAAATCAATAATCATGATCTCCAGCGAAATGCCGGAACTGATCGGTATGAGCGACCGGATCATGGTCATGTGCGAAGGCCGCGTCACCGGTTTCGTTGACAGTAAAACCACGACTCAGGAGGAAATCATGAGTCTGGCGACTAAATATATGTAAGGAGAGGGACTGTTATGGAATTCAATAAGAAAAAAGTCACCGATTTTCTAAGCAATAATGCGATTGTCATACTCCTGGTCCTGTTGGTTCTCTTTGTCGGCTTTACCCGCAAGGGATTCTTCAGCGGCCCGAATTACAGCAATATTATCACCAATGTTACACCGCGGTTCATCATCGCGCTGGGCGTCAGCGGCTGTCTGATCACCAAGGGCACGGACCTGTCGGCTGGCCGAATGGTCGGTTTCGGCGGCGTTATCGCCTGTACGCTGCTGCAGCGTCCGGATTATACTGCGAAATTCTTTGCGAATCTGCCGCAGATGCCGTTAGTCGTCGTCCTGTTGATCGTCATGTTGATCACGGCGTTCTTCGGTCTGCTTAATGGCTGCGTCGTCGCGTATCTGAAAGTTCCGCCGTTTCTGGCGACGCTGGGCATGCAGACGATCGTTTATGGCATTAACCTTGTTTATTCGGGCGCGGATCCGATCGGCGGTCTGCGTTCAGATTTCACCGGCGTGGCGACCAACGCCATGTTTACGGTCGGGAAGTTCAGCTTTAAATGGTTATTCTTGATCGCGATCGCCGCAGGTCTGATCTTCTGGTTTCTTTATAACAAGACCCGCTATGGCAAATACATGTATGCGATCGGCGGCAATGAAAACGCGGCGGAAGTTTCCGGCGTGAACGTCAACCGTTCCAAACTGAAAATCTATACGCTGGCGGGGCTGATGTATGGTCTGGCAGGCTTCCTGTTAGCGGCGAAGTCCGGCGGCGCTTCGGTCAACCTCGGCTTGGGCTATGAACTGGAAGCGATCGCCGCTTGTACGATCGGCGGTGTTTCCACCAACGGCGGCGTCGGCAAGGTTTCCGGAATTCTGTTAGGCGTCCTTGTCTTTGAATTATTGAAGACGTCGATGCAGTATCTGCGGATTGATACGTCGTATCAGTTCATCGTGCAGGGCATCGTTATTATCGTGGCGGTGGCGCTGGATATCCGCAAATATACAGCGAAGAAATAAGCTGAGATTCAGTCGCTAAATTCAATATCAAATAAAAAAGAGTCCGGAATTACTTCTGGGCTCTTTCATTGCGTATCGCTAAGCGAACTTTAATTACGGTCAGCATGAGGAAGGCGGTGATCAGGATGAAGAAGAAGGGGATGAATTCCGGCTGAGTACCGAACATGAACGCCACCAGCATAAACAGAATGAATTGCGTTTTGAGGCGTTTGCGCACGGTGTTGACGTCCTCCTGAATGACTTTATTTTTGATGTCCGCTTTGAAATAAGCTTTTTCATACAACATCGCACTGCCATATTTCATCGCAAAATAGGTGGCGACAAACAGGCCGACCGCCAGGATCAGAATCCAGACCTGCATCTTCCAATTTAATAAGAAGAAGATGAAGACCAGCACGATCGAATACAGAACGGCGCTGAAGCAGAAATAGATCAACAGATCCGCTTCGCTGATATAACGCTTTTGTTTATGACCGCAATGCGGGCAGACGACACGGCCGGGTTCGAATTGTTCAAAGCGGGAATTAACCTGAGATGTAATTGGTTTTCCACAGCTTTCACAGTTAATTTTCATGAATATCACCTTATCTTATTGTACCATATTCTGAGGTGCGAATATAGCGTAAAATCAGGACTGAAGCATAGTGGAAAACGGGCGGACAAGTCCGGGAAATGAAGGGGGGGAGCAAGGCTTTAAGGAGGCGCTGAAGGGGAAGTTAAGAATTCAGAAGGGGAAAGCTTCAGTAAAAGCGCAGAAGAAGCAGACGGAAAACGACAACGATCAGGCTGACGGTTAAAACTAAAATTACTGACGAACGCGTGTTGAAATAGATTAACGTTAGAATCAACCCGCCGAAGCAGATCAGCTGCAGTCCGTTGGCTCGGTTTTTTACATTGCATTGTTCCTGTGCCGATAAAGGTTTGGAAGTCGTTGGTGAAACGCGGTACAGCAGAAACCGGAATTGATCCAGAAACAGAATGCCGCTGCCCAGAAACAGAAGGTTTAGGAATGAGCGAAGTTCGGTCCGGATCCCGACAAAAACAGGCAGGAGTAAAACCAGAGCCAGAAGTAAGCTCAGCATGACCCCCAGATCAATTAAAAAGTCAACCTGCGTCAGGCGGCGCGATTGCAGCGCATGGCAATCAGGACATTCAATCGGTCCGGCGTCATAGCGGGCGAGCGGGCGAAAGCAGTCCTGACCGTTTTTGTGAGGTCGCCGCCGCAATGTTCACATCGGATTTTCATCATTGCCACCTCTTTCTTATTTAAATTAAGTATAGCATAGACGGATGAGGAAGGAAAATTTGGTCAACAATGGAAACTGAGCAGGCAGAAGCCTGTCATTTCCAAGCGGAAAGTGCTAAAATAAGGAACACAGACCAGTCGGATCCTAACGAAAGTTTCGGCTGAATCAAAGATCGCGGATCTGCGGATAAAAAAGGAAAGAAGGATAAATCGTGACACAAATTGATATTATTTCAGGATTTCTCGGCGCCGGAAAAACAACGCTGATAAAAAAACTCTTGCAGGAAGGTTTCCCAAAAGAGAAAACCGTGCTGATTGAAAATGAATTTGGCGAGATTGGCATCGACGGCGGCTTCTTAAAGGAAGCTGGGGTTGAGATTAAGGAAATGAATTCCGGATGCATCTGCTGCAGTCTGGTCGGCGACTTTGCGGAAGCTTTGAAAAAGTGTGCGGAACAATTCCAGCCTGATCGGATCATCATTGAACCGTCCGGCGTGGGTAAACTGTCGGATGTCATCGGCGCCGTTCAGGGAGTTCAGGCAGAAACAGGAATGGAACTGCACAGCTTTACCACGGTAGCGGACGCGACAAAATGTAAGATGTATATGAAGAATTTCGGCGAGTTTTTCAACAATCAGATCGAACACGCCAACACGATCGTTTTAAGCCGGACACAGAAGCTGGGTGAAGAAAAACTGGCGGAATGCCTGGCGCTGATCCGGGAAAAGAACCCGAAAGCGGTCGTCATTACGACCCCATGGGATGCGATCAGCGGCGCGCAGATTCTGGAAGCGATGGAACAGAAGGAACTGATGGAACAGCTGATGAAGGAAGATGAATGTCTGCCGCATCACCATGATCACGACGAGGAATGCGAATGCGGACATCATCATGACCACGATGAGGAATGCGAATGCGGACATCATCATGACCACGATGAGGAATGTGAATGCGGACATCACCATGATCACGACGAGGAATGCGAATGCGGACATCATCATGATCACGACGAGGAATGCGAATGCGGACATCACCATGATCACGATGAGGAATGCGAATGCGGACATCATCATGACCACGACGAGGAATGTGAATGCGGGCATCACCATCATCATCACCATCATCACCATCATGGCCATGATGCGGATGAGGTTTTCACCAGCTGGGGTGTTCAGACAGCCCATGTCTATGATGAATCCGAGCTGCAGCAGGCTTTAAATCAGATCGCTGAGGGCGCGGCAGCCGGCACGATTCTGCGCGCGAAGGGGATTGTTCCATGCACAGATGGAACCTGGCTGCATTTCGATATGGTACCGGGCGAATGCGAAATCCGCCGGGGCGCGGCAGCGGTAGCGGGTATGTTGTGCGTCATTGGCGCACAGCTTGACGAAGCTCAGCTGGCCGGACTGTTTCATGTAAAGGGGTAAACTATGGACGTTCCTGTATATTTATTTACCGGTTTTCTGGAGAGCGGAAAATCATCCATGATGAAGGAAACGCTGTCCGATCCGGAATTCAACGACGGGTCAAAAACCTTGATTCTGGCATGCGAACAAGGCGAAGTGGAATTTGACAAGCCCTTTTTAAAACAAACTCACTCTGTTTTGGTGAATGTGGAAGAGAAGGAAGAACTGACAGCTGATTATCTGGAAAAACTGGAGCACGAATACCGGCCGAAACAGGTATTCATCGAGTTTAACGGTATGTGGAGCGTGACGGAATTTCTGGATATGGAATTTCCCATCAACTGGATGCTGGTTCAGATCATTTCCACTGTGGACGCCCAGACATTTATGATGTATGTCAACAATATGCGTTCGCTGATGTATGATCAGCTGGTGCATTCGGAGATGATCCTGATCAACCGCTGCGACTCCAATACGAAGAAGTCTTTTCTGCGAAGCAATATCAAAGCCATCAACAAAGGCGCGCAGATTATTTATGAATCGGTCGACGGCGGAATTAACGATCTGCCGGAGGATGATCTGCCTTTCGATCTCAACGCCGAGGTGATCGACATTCAGGATGACGATTACGGCCTGTGGTACATGGACGCTCTGGATCATCCATACAAATATGACGGCAAGGTCGTGCGGTTTAAGGGAAAAGTCGTGCATGTGGAAAAGGATAAGCGGTCTTTTGTGATGGGACGTTATGCGATGGTCTGCTGCGCGGAGGATACATCGTTAATCGGTTACCTGTGCAAGTGCGCCAAACCTGTCAACCTGGCGGTGAATGAATGGATTACCGTCACCGCCCGGATTGAAGTCGAATACGATGAGGAATATCAGCGCAATCTGGTCGTTCCGCATGTTCAGGCGCTGAGGATGGAAGATGAATTAAAAGAGGATCTGGTTTATTTCAGCTGAATAAACAAAACGACGTCCGGAAGCACCATGCTTTCAGACGTTTTCTTAAAGAAACGGGACAGTTTTTTAACTGCAAAGCTGTTTTGCATAGCTGATACAGAAACTCAATGATTTTAAAGGGAAAAGGCTTCAGTCTGATCAGGTTGAACGGATGGGCGCTGAAGCTTGCGCACAAGCCTTTTCTTTTCGGCACAGCGAGAGTAAAATGAATACAGCAATACAGTTAGAACAGGCCGGGGACTGCGGATGAAGCAAAGCGCAGCCGCCGGTGAAAAATGGAATTGAAAAGTTAGGGAGGAGCCTTATGCGCGCATGTTTTTATCGCCGGACAACACTGGGCATGATCCGGATCGAGGAAAAGGACGAACGGATTGTACGCGTTGATTTTGAACAGGAGTTTCCTGAGGACGAGGAATGTGAAGTAGCGGAAACGGCTTGTTTATGGCAGGCGTTCACGCAGCTGCAGGAATATCTGGAAGGCCGGCGGCAAACTTTTGAGCTGATTCTGCATCCGGACGGAACCGCGTTTCAGAAAGCCGCCTGGCAGGCGCTGATGGAAATTCCGTATGGGGAAACCCGCACCTATAAGCAGCAGGCGGAAAGCATTGGCAAGCCGAAAGCGCTGCGGGCGATCGGCATGGCGAATCATCGGAATCCGATTCCGATTTTTATCCCCTGCCACCGGGTAATCGGGGCGGATGGCTCGCTGACCGGTTATGGCGGCGGATTGGATATCAAGCGCACGTTATTGGCACTGGAACGCCGGACATTGGAAAAGAAACGGGAAGATGAGCTGAAAAAAGCGGCGCAGTAACCGCGGACAGCTGTGGAAAATCAAAGAAAAGAGGAAAAATTGATGGAATCATTTGAATTGCGCGACGCTGACGCCGCTTTATTGGAACAAATTGCGGCACTTGCGGAAATCATCTGGCATGAACATTATGAATCTATTCTGGGCGTGGATCAGGTTAATTATATGGTCAAACATTTCCAATCGCTGCCTGCGATGAAGGCGCAGATTGCCAATCAGGGTTATCGGTACCGCGGCGTTTTCCATCAAGGCCAGCTTTGCGGTTACGTTGCGACGGCATTGAATCCGGAATATCTGTTTCTAAGCAAACTGTATCTGGCCGCCGATGCGCGGGGTCTGGGGTTGGCGTCAAAGGTATTGGCGGTTCTCAAAGAAGAAGCAAAAGCGGGAAGCGGCCGGATTCAGCTTACCGTCAACCGCTTCAACGCAAATTCCATTGCGGTTTATCAGAAATGGGGCTTCGTCACACTGCGGGAAGAAAAAACGCCGATTGGCAGCGGTTATTTTATGGACGATTATATCATGGAGCTGGATTGCCGCAAGTAAAGCGGTTCAGGTCAAAAAATCAGGAAAAGCGTCGGAAAAGGTAGAGTCCGTGGCATTTCAATGGTATAATAACGAAGACTGTCTGCTAAGATGTTAACAGTGAAGGAGTGAATTCCGTGAATCTGATGATAGAGATGTTGAAGGCAATCCTATTGGGGATTGTCCAGGGGATTACTGAATGGCTGCCGATCAGCAGCACCGGACACATGATTCTGGTTAATGAGCTGATGCCGCTGACCGTGCTGGCGGATGCGGCCGCGAATAAAGAATTTGTCGATATGTTTATGGTTGTCATCCAGTTTGGGTCCATTCTGGCGGTCCTGCTGCTGTATTTCCATAAACTGAATCCGTTTTCTCCACGTAAGAACGCTTACGAAAAACGCAGTACGATTGATCTGTGGCTGAAAGTGATCGTCGCGGTGGTGCCGGCAGGCATCATCGGCGTGCTGTTCGACGATCTGATCGACGCATATTTCTACAATCCGGTCACGGTAGCCTCGATGTTAATCATTTACGGTGTGGCGTTTCTGGCGATTGAAAGCCGGCATCGCCGCCCAAGCGTGACTTCGTTTGAAAAGATGAGCTACAAGACGGCGCTGGCAATCGGTGTTTTCCAGGTCTTGGCCTTGATCCCGGGAACCTCCCGTTCCGGTGCAACGATTTTAGGCGCGGTACTGCTGGGCTGCTCGCGCGGGATTGCGGCTGAGTTCTCGTTCTTCCTGGCGGTTCCGGTGATGTTCGGGGCCAGCCTGCTGAAGCTGATCAAAATGAAAATCGCGTTCTCTCTGGCGACGGCTTCGGTGCTGATCGTCGGCATGATCGCCGCGTTCATCGTTTCCGTGTTTGCGATCCGCTTTTTAATGGGGTATATCCGCAAGCACGACTTCAAGGCGTTCGGCGTGTATCGGATCGCCTTGGGAATTTTGGTATTCGCTTACTTTTTCTTCATGAAGTAAGAGTTCAATAAGGGGGAAATGCTGCGAAGGCATTTTCCTTTATTTTATTGAGAGTAAAAGAAAGGATTTGATGTATGAATAATCAAGCATGGCTTGTACTGACGGAGGGGTTCCTGTCGTTTTTCTCCCCCTGCGTTCTGCCGATTTTACCTGTCTACATGGCGTATCTGAGTCAGGATGCGCTGAAAAAGGATTTAACAGGCTGGCGGAAACGATTGCATATCTTTGGCTTTACGCTGGCGTTTGTGCTCGGCATCTGCACGGTATTCTTCATCGCGGCGATGTCGGCGAAGGGATTGAGCGGCTGGTTAAATGAGAACCGGTTGTTAATCTCGCTGCTGGGCGGGATTCTCATCGTTTTCTTTGGTCTGGTGCAGTTAGGCTGGATTCAGATTCCGTTTCTGATGCGGGAATTCCGGTTTACACAGAAGCAGGCTGGAAAAGAGGCCGGCAGCCTGCTTCAGGCTTACGCGATGGGGTTCTTATTCAGCTTTGCGTGGACGCCCTGCATCGGACCGATGCTTTCCTCAGTGCTGGTCGCCGCGGCGGCTTCATCCAGCAGCACGCTGCTGATCTTCTGTTACGGTCTGGGTTTCGTCGTTCCATTTTTAATCCTGGGATTATTTACGGAGGAAGCGCTGAACTGGCTGCAGAAGAAAAAGAGCTGGCTGCCGAAAGCGATGAAGCTGGGCGGAATTTTGTTGATCGTGATGGGCCTGTGGATGAGCGTTCCGGCGGTGGGGGCGATTTCCGAACAACTGCGCCGACAGCCGGCGAACTCAACGGCGGCTTCCAGCCAACCGCAGCCGACGGCGACCCCGTCCGTGGATGAAAACGGCCGCGAGATCATTCCGGCCTATGATTTCACCTTGACGGATCAGTATGGCAATACCCATACGCTTTCAGACTATAAAGGGAAGATTGTGATGCTGCAATTTTTTGCCACCTGGTGTACTTATTGCAAGGCGGAATTGCCTTCGGTGCAGGAGTTGTATGAAGAATTACCAGACGATCTGGTCATTCTGGTCGTCAATCAGCCGGGCGGAAGGGAAACCGACAAGCAGGGCGTCATCGACTTCCTGAATAAAAACGGATATACGTTCCCGACAGTCTTTGATGAGGACGGACAGGTCAATTATAACTATGGCGT
>NZ_CFQZWI010000016.1:0-38187 GCF_986127675.1 Holdemania sp.
TGTAATTTGTGGTGATTTTATTGTAACGGAAATTCTTACCTATGTCTCTTTTTTTTATGCTCAAGAAAAAAAGGCGTTGGTTTCTACCAACACCAAAATTTATAGAACCAGAATTTACGAGCGGCAAAATTTTAGCGCCGTTGATGAAATTTACCGTGCCGATCATGATCGCGCTGATCCTGCAGGCGCTCTATGGCGCGGTCGACTTGTTAGTCGTCGGCCAGTTCGCTTCGCCGGAGGCGGTCTCGGCCGTCGCGACAGGCAGTCAGGTCATGCACTCGATGATGGTGATCATCACCGGACTGGCAATGGGCATCACCGTGCTGATCGGTCAGCAGTTCGGCCGGGGTGAACCGGAAAAAGTAGGGCAGACAGTGGAAAGCGGCGTCTTTCTGTTCGGCTGTCTGGCGATCATCCTGACCGCTGTCATGTTGGCCGCGACGCCGGTATTGGTTACGTTAATGCAGGCGCCGGCTGAAGCGGTCGCGTTTACGAATCAATATGTTCTGATCTGTTCCGGAGGAATTCTGTTTATTGCCGCCTACAATACGCTGGGCAGTATCTTCCGCGGTTTGGGCGATGCACGCACGCCGTTGTTAGCGGTGGCGATTGCCTGTGCTGCGAATATCGTGCTCGACCTGTTGTTCGTCGCGGGCTTTAAAATGGGAGCGGCCGGCGCGGCGCTGGCAACGGTGATGGCACAGGCGGCCAGTGTGGTTTTGTCGCTCGCTGTGGTTGCGCGTCAGGGCCTGCCGTTTCCGTTTTCATGGCGGCGGATCCGGTTTCATGGGGAAACCGTTAAAGAAATCGTCAAGCTGGGCGCACCGGTCGCGCTGCAGGATCTGTTAGTCAGCATTTCTTTTTTGGCGATCACGGCGATTGTGAATCAGCTGGGCGTCATTGCCTCGGCCGGGGTCGGCGTCGCGGAGAAGGTCTGCACATTTATCCTGTTGGTGCCTTCGGCTTATGCGCAATCCATTTCCGCTTATGTCGCGCAGAACATCGGCGCGAACCAGCCGCAGCGGGCAAAACGGGGAATGGTTTACGGAATCGCTACTTCATTGTTATTCGGTGTCTTCATGAGTTATTTTGCGTTTTTCCACGGCAATCTGCTTTCCGGATTATTTGCCCGTGATCCACAGGTTATTCTGGCGGCTGCGGATTATTTAAAAGCCTATGCGATCGACACGCTGCTGGTGTCGTTTATGTTCTGCTTCGTCGGTTATTTCAACGGCTGCGGCAAGACGACCTTCGTCATGTTTCAGGGATTGATCGGCGCGTTCTGCGTGCGAATTCCCGTTTCCTATCTGGCAAGTAAACTGGTTCCGGTCACCTTGTTCAAGATCGGTCTGGCCACGCCGTGTTCCACCTTTGTTCAGATCATCCTGTGCGTCCTTTATTTTCTCTGGCTGGGGCGGAAAGAGAAAATGAGTTTGAAACAAGCGGAAGTCAGATAAAACTGAAAGAATTAAAGTATAAAGTCTGACAGCGCTGCAAACATAAGTCAGACTGCGGATAGATCTTACGTTCAACTGTTAAAAAAATGAAGCTTTCAGCAAGCCGCAAGCTTCATTTTTTTGTTATTCATTTCTTTATGGATGGCAGACGGGAAGTCCGGGACTTTCTCTTATCGAGAAGAGCCGGGTTAGCACGTTCAGCCGTTATATTTATAATCCAATAATTTTTCGGATTGAGTGATGATTTTTTCATAATGCTCGAAATCCGTCTTATACAAATTTAAGTAGATCATATCTAAAAGACAAAGTTGGGAACACCGCAGCGTCATTGCGTTAAGGCGGGTATTCGTTTCATAATTCACCGTTTTCAACACGATATCCGAGTAACCATGAAGCCGGTTCTTCTGGATTCGCGTCATTGAAATCACCGTCACGTTCTGATGGCCGGCAATCCGCGCAGCTTTTAAAATCTCCGGCGTTTCTCCTGATTCCGAGATCAAAAACAAAACATCCTGCGGCCCAAATTGACTCAGCATCGAAAAAATGATATGCGAATTGGCGCTGCAAAAAGAATCCAGGCCCATTTTCAGCCATTGATTGGAAATGTACTCGGCGAATAAGTTCGAGTTGCCAAACCCAAAAACAATGATTTTTCGCGCTTTTCTTAATGCGGAAACCGTCTGATCAATGACTTGCGGCGGGTTGAATTCAAGAGTCAGCTGCGCCATTTTCTGATACTGCTGGATGATCTTCTGATTGGTCGACGAAGTTCCTTCGTTGACGACAATTTCCTCTTTCACTTTTTCTTCCGTGAGTGAAGTCGACAGGTCTTCCAACAATTCCCGAAAACTGCGGTAGCCTAATTTTTTAGAAAACCGGATGATCGTGGACTGGCCGATATTCAGCCTGTCCGCAAGCTGATACGACGTAAAACTGCGGGCTTCCAGCGAATGATTCTGAAAGAAATCCGCAATGATTTTTTCGGTCTGCGTTAATTCATTCCGAACTTGTTTTAATTTTTCCTGATACATGAAATCACCTCGGTTGTATAAATCTATTATACATAACCTGGAAAAAAATAACAATTTAAAATTTCACAAATGACTTGGCAAGTCATAACAAAATAATTTATTTTAAAATTAATGACTTAATTTTGTTGACAAAAAACAACGTTTTCTTCTATGATCTGGTTAGATTCATTCCTGTTTCTTGCGCAAGGTGATGGAATAAGAATTGATGCGAAAGATCGCAAGGAGGAGCGTTTTATGACCTTATTTCAAGCTCTGTTGATCGCCTTATTCGGCTATCTTTCTTCCAATTATTCACCCTGGTGTTTCGGCCAGCTGGGCGGCTGGTATACAATGGGGCGTCCGCTGGTTTCCGGCTTGATCATCGGCATTATTTTAGGGGACGTACGGACAGGAATCCTGATGGGTGCGGCTGTTCAGACGTTGTATATCGGTTTGGTCACACCCGGATTGTCGATGCCGGCGGATCTGAATTTTGCGGCATATATGGGAATCCCGCTGGCGATGGCGGCGGGCGCATCGACGGAATATGCATTGAGCCTGTCGGTGCCGCTAAGCTTTCTTGGTGTTTCCTTAGTCTATGTCGTGGCTTCGGTCAACGTCTGCTGGGTGCGCAAACAGGAACAATGGATTGAACAGGGAAAGATTAAAAAAGCGGCGAATGCCCCGGTTTATGCCTCGATATCCCAGTTTATCGCCCGTTTTGTTCCGATTTTTCTGGCCTGTTATTTCGGGCAGGATTTCATTATTTCCGTGGTTGAAGCAATTCCGGCGTGGCTGGGCGATACGTTTGTGATCTTCGGCAAGATGCTGCCGGCGGTCGGCTTCGCGATGCTGCTGCGGTTTGTGCTGAACAAGAATGTGGAACTGGCTTATTTCTTCGTCGGCTTTATCATGATCGCCGTGCTGAAAATGCCGATTGTGGCCGCGACGATGATCGCTTGTTTCCTGGCTTATCTGGATATCCGTTACATGGCGAAGAAAACGAACGAACTGGAGGTGGAAGTCGATGAGTAACCCTTTGAAAAAACTAACAAAGCGTGATTTATTTCATGCCTACGCATACTGGATGATGTTCGCGCTGGCCGCACAGAATATGGAACGCATGGAAGCACCGGCGTTTGCCGGAATGATGGGCAAGGTCGCGGACAAGCTGTATGACGATCCTGAAGAACAGAAGGCCCTGATGCTGCGGCATACGCAGTTCTACAACAGTCAGCCGATGGTCGGCGTGATGATCAACGGCATTGCGCTGGGGATGGAGGAACAGCGGGCCGGT
Source organism: Holdemania sp. (assembly GCF_986127675.1). Classification (NCBI taxonomy): domain Bacteria; kingdom Bacillati; phylum Bacillota; class Erysipelotrichia; order Erysipelotrichales; family Erysipelotrichaceae; genus Holdemania; species Holdemania sp. The sequence goes on from NZ_CFQZWI010000016.1 coordinate 3,765, forward strand.
GGGGAAAATGTGCCGGATGAATTGATTTCATCCACGAAGACAGCCTTGATGGGACCCTTTGCGGGCGTCGGCGATTCCTTGTTTATCGGGACTTTGATTCCCATTTTGCTGAGTATCGGTTTGGGCTTGGTGGGAGAGCAGGGCAGTCTGGCGGGACCGTTGTTTTATATCGTCGCCTGGCTGGGGATCATGCTTCCGTTTACCTGGCTGACCTTCCGGTTTGGCTACCGATCGGGCATCACCGCCATCCACACGCTGTTTGAAAGCGGAATGAAGGACGTCGCGGTCCGCTTTGCCAACATTGTCGGACTGATCATCGTCGGCTGCATCAGCGCGCAATATGTCAGCGTGAAAATCGGCTGGACGTATGTCTCCGGCGAGATGACGATGAGTATTCAGAGCGTGCTGGATGGAATTCTGCCGGGGCTGCTTCCGCTGCTCTTGACATTGGGGGCCTGGGCTTTGATGGAGAAAAAGCATTGGAAAATGGGAAGGGTTTTCGTTCTGATCTTTGCGATGGCCCTGATTGGCCGGTTCTTCGGTATCCTGGCGTGAGTGATTATGCGAAAGGAACTGATTGAACAACTGCGCGGCGGATTGGTCGTTTCCTGCCAGGCGTTTGATTACGAACCCTTTTACGGCGCAGAAATGATGGTGAAAATGGCGGTTTCCGCCAAGCTGGGCGGCGCGGCTGCCATCCGGGCAAGCTGGCCGGAAAACATTCGTGCAATCAAAAAGGAAGTGGATCTGCCGATTTTCGGGATCAACAAAATCATGCCCAAGGTCTATGATAAGCTGCACGATGTGATCATTACGCCGACGCTGGCATCAGCCCGGGCTGTCGTGGAAGCCGGCGCGGATATTGTGGCCGTCGACTGCACGCTGCGCCAGGGGCGCACGCCGGAAGCGATCCAGGCGTTATTGGAGGAATATAAAGCCGGGCTGGATGTGCTGATCATGGCGGAAATCAGCACTGCGGAGGAAGGCCGAATTGCCGCGGCGGGCGGCGCGGATATTTTATCAACGACCATCGCCGGATATACGCCTTATTCACGCCATCTGGAGGAGCCGGATTACCGACTGATAGAAGAACTGATCGAAACGACGCCGCTGCCCATCAATGCCGAAGGTCGTTTTTATCAGCCGGAACAGGTTGTCCGGGCTTTAAAACTCGGCGCGTGGACGGTCACCGTCGGCAGCGCGATTACCCGTCCCCATTGCATCACGCGAACGTTTACTCAGGCGATCGACCGTTTCAAAACGCAGGAAAAAGGGGCAGAATAAAAACTGGAATAAATTATTCATAAAATATTGTAAAATATGAATAAAAAGTTTACAATGAGAGCAGAAAGTGGAGGAATTGAAAATGACCAACAAAGTATTCCCAACGGTTCGTCATCTGGTTGACCAAGTCGAAGAAACGCAGCAGGAAAACATCGAAGCTGCCGCGCAGATGGTTGCAAAGTGCATCATGGACGGCGGTATTATTCAGGCCTGGGGCGGCGGCCATTCAATGGCCGGTGCAATGGAAGTCGCGCATCGCGCCGGTGGATTCATTCCGACCAAGAAAATTGTGGAGCCATCCAACAATGCGTATGAGACGGTGGAAAGAGCCGGTGAAATCTTTATGAAAAAAGTCGACGTGCGGCCGGGCGACGTCGTGTTTATCATCTCGAATTCAGGCCGCAACCCGCTGTGCATGGATATCGCGCTGGGCTGCAAGAAAAAGGGGGCGAAGCTGATCGCGATCACCGCGCTGGAGGCTTCTTCTCATCTGACTCCAAAGCATTCCTGCGGGAAAAACCTGTATGAAATTTCCGACGTTGTGCTGGACAACTGCACGCCGGAAGGGGATTCCTGCATTGATCTGGAAGGCTTTGACGGCAAGATCTGCGGCATGTCGATGATCACTACCTCGGTTCTGGTGCAGGCGGTAACCTATCGCGCTGCGGAAATCCTGATCGAAAAGGGGATCACCCCGCCGATCTACAAATCGCAGAATATCGACGGCGGCCGCGAATTCAACGAAGCGCTGGAAGCGGAGTACATCGACCGGTTGTACCGGATTTAAGCAAGAATAAGAGAAAGCATTCTGAATTTCAGGGTGCTTTTTTTAAAGCTTTGCGGCGATAGGAATTGGGAATGTTGAGCCGTTTGCGGACATCGGCGATCCGCCTGCGGGAAAGGATCAGACCTTCATTTTGAAAACGCTGCGCCAGCTGTTCGTCATCCAGCGGTGAATCCGGGTTTTCTTCTTCAATCCATCGTTTCAGCTGCGCTGCGATTTCACTGCGGCTGACGTTGTGCAGCGGCTTGCACAGCAGATCGGAAAAAGGCCGGATCAATCCGTGATATTCGTAGTATTTATGGGCGCAGGCGCGGGACACGGTAGACACATGGAGTCCGGTTTCTTCCGCCACCTCTTTCAGCCGGCAGACCGCCAGCGGCGCCTCGCTCATTAAATGATTTCGCTGGCGGCGGACAAGACTATGAAAGACCAGCTGCATCGTGAGATTGCGCTGGTCGATCAGATCCAATGTCAGCCGGGCTTCTTTTAAGTATTGCTTAAGCGGGGGACTGAGCGGTCCGGCGGGAATGTCGAGGCTGACCTGCGGCGTCAGCGGGGTGATCGTGAACTCATCGTCGGCAAGAGTAAGCAGGACGTCGGCCTGCACGCAGGAATTTTCAGTCTGACCCAGCTGGCAGGGATAAAGTTGGCAGGTGCGGATGATTTCAAGCTGGCGATTCAGTTCCGCTTCCGTGATATTCAATTTTCGGCAGAGCGCGTTTGTGCGGTGTGTGCTCAGTTCTGCTGCTCCTTCGTTCAACACGCGTAAAGCTGTCGTTTCATTCCGGGATTTTAACTGGCAGCGAATAAAATCAAGACTGTCGCGGCAGCCGACACCGAACGGTTCCAGCTGTTGAATCACTTCCAGTGCCGCCGCGATGTCCTCCATCGGAAAACCGGGCGCCGGCTGGGCGGGATCGTAGAAACCATGATCATCCAGCGCTTCGATGATGTACTCCGCGGCGTCGATGCGGCAGCGCCAGCGGCCGGTATGCAGCTGAGTCAGCAGGTCCGCGCGCAGATCAGACTCCGGCTGGGCCTGAGCAAACAGCACTTCATCCGCGACGGTGTGCAGAAACGGATTGACGGCGATCAGCGAGCGCAGCTCGGCGGCCAGCTCCTGTCGGTTTTTTGTTAGGATTTCGATAAAACGACCGCGGGCAGGCGAGAAGGCCTGACGCTGCCGCTGGGCCTGATGCAGGCGCAGACTTTGCTTGTTTTTCATACGATGCTTCTCCTGCTTTCAGTGTAGTCTAATCTGCAAATTCTGGCAACCGCTTTCATTAACAATGCGGAAAATTGACAAACCCTTGAAAATAAAGGAATTGTAAAAATTATTGATTGAATTTACAATGGACTGGAAGAGGAGCAGAGTCATGGAAAATAAAACAAAGCGTCAGCTCTATGAAAGGATCGAAGCGCAGATGACGGGCCGGTCTGTCCGCGGACTCGATCTTGAACTGTTCTGTGCCCGAAGCTTAGCGGAGAAGCTGGACATCTCCCGCAATCTTGCGTCCCAATACCTTAACGAATTGTTTTATGAGGGGAAGCTGATTAAAATCGGGGCGCACCCCACCTGTTTTTTAGCGCGCAGTGCATTGGAGAACGATGGTTTTGCCAGCGTCTATGACAACGCCGAAGATTTATGGAATCAGGTGGATCAGCTGCAGGAGAAACGCTCGGTATTCTCCGATCTGATCGGCGGCAACGGCAGCCTGCACTACGCAATCGAGCAATGCAAGGCGGCGATGAATTATCCCGGCAGCGGACTGGCAGTTTTGCTTCATGGGCCGACCGGCAGCGGCAAGAGCCTACTGGCCGCGAAGCTGTACGACTATTGCGTACAGCGCGGGCTGATCGGCAGCGAAGGACGGCTGATCACGGTTAACTGCGCGGAATATTCGGACAATCCGGATTTTTTCCTGACCAGCTTGTTCGGCTATGTTAAAGGTGCGTACACCGGGGCGGAAAAGGACAGCGAGGGACTTCTGGCACTGGCAGACAAAGGGATGTTATTTCTGGATGAAATCCACAGCCTGACGCCGGAATGCCAGGAAAAGTTGTTTTTGTTTATGGATAAGGGTGTTTATCACCGGGTCGGCGATAACCAGAAATGGCTTGCCAGCACGGTGCGCTTCGTGTTTGCGACGACGGAAAACCCGGATCAGGCGTTGTTGAAAACGCTGTTCCGCCGAATTCCGATCGTGATTCAGATTCCTTCACTGAAAGAACGGCCGCTGACGGAAAAGCGCGAACTGATCCGCCATATTCTTGAAACCGAACAGACCAAGTTTAAAATGCCGGTGCGGATCAGCGAATCAGCCTATCGCCTGTTGGAGCAGCATGAATTCCGCCACAACATCGGCGAGCTGAAAAACGATATTCAGGTCGGCATGGCCGGTGCGTACATGAAGGCGATTAAAAACGCCAGTCCGACGCTCGACCTGCACATCAGCGATCTGCCTTCCGGACTGGTCCGCAATCCGCTGCAGAATCCGCTAATGGATCAGGGCAGCGTGAGCCGGCTGCTTCCACTCGGCGAGCTGCTGCCGCGGGGCGGCGGGGAAAGCCGGTACCTGTTGTTTTATCAGGCCGCGATGCAGAATTACGAACGCTTACAGAAGCATGAGCTGTCGCTTGACACGTTTCTGGCCACGACGACGCTGCAGCTGGAACAATACGTCGATTTCCTGTTTTTCAACAATGAGAATTTCAGCTCGCCGCAGGAGGAGATCGTCCAGAGCCTGTTGGCGAACATCAACCGGCTGCTGAACAAGAAATACGGAATGTCCGAGCTGTCCAACAATGAAATTAAGATCCTGGCCCGCTACTTCACCGATCTGCTTCAGAATGAGCCGATCAGCGCCGTGGAGCTGCGCCGCCGCGGCCGCAGCATCAGCGATTTCCAGGAAACGTTAAAAACGGTCAATCCCAAGCTGGTTTCGATTGCCAACGAAATCCTGCCATTGCTGCAAACGGGACTGAATCTGCCATTGGGCGCGTTTGAAGAAATCACGACGACGTTGTTTTTTCTCTACTTTAACCGGGGCTACCAGCCGGCGCCGATTCCGGTCGTCATCATGGCGCATGGTTATTCCATTGCCAGCGGGATCGCGGAGCTGGCGAATCAGCTGCTGCACCAGAATATCTTCACGGCGATCGACATGCCGGTTGAAAGTCATTTTGAAACGATCACTAACAAGCTTAAACAGTATTTGAGCGAAATCCGGAATTGTCATGAGATCATCGTCATGGTCGATATGGGCTCGCTGGAAGGCATTCAGAAATATATCGATCAGACTGCCGATCTGGATATCGGCATCATCAACAATGTTACGACCAAGCTGGCTTTGGACGTCGGCGCGATGATCATGGAAGGGGATTCGCTGGAAAATATTCTTGAACAGGCCAAGCAGCGCTCACTGCCGAATTACGTGATCATTAAGAACCGCGTCCGTCCGAAAGCGATTCTGACAGTTTGTTCCTCAGGCATTGGGATCGCGGGCAAGATTGCCGCGCTGGTGGAAAACAGCTTCCCGAAAAAAATGGATCTGACGGTCATTCCGATCGCTGCCGATACGCTTCAGCACCGTCAGGCGTCAGGAATTTTTGATAAGTACAATGTTATTCTGATTCTTGGTACGCTGAATCTGAAACCGCAGGGTATTCCGTTTATCTCGATCGAAGATATCATCAATCAAAGCGACAGCTGGGCGCTTAAAGAAAAGCTGGGAATGTTGATGAACGACGAGGAGCTGACGGTATTTACGCAGAACATGGTGCGCAACTTCTCGCTGGATAACCTGATCGACTATCTGACGATTCTCAATCCGGAGAAAATTATCGTATACGTCGAGGAAATCCTCGAACAGATACAAAAACGGCTGGAATTCACGTTGTCCAACAACATCCTGATCGGTCTTTATCTGCATATCAGCTGTCTGATCGAGCGGCTGATCATCGACAAGCGCTTCGTTTACTATCTCAACCTGGAGAAATTTGAAGCCGAGCACGGCGATTTCATCGCGATGATCCGGGAGGTGTTCGGCCGCGTGTGCCGGGCGTATAACGTCGTCATTCCCACGGCGGAGATCGGTTATCTTTACAATTATATCGTGCAGGGGAAATCTGTCGAAAAACAGGTTGAATGTGTCGAAGAATCCAAATCGGAACTGATGGAAAGCGTCGGATTTACCGAATAACCGGAGAAAAACAAGGAAAAGCGAAGAAAAAATAATGAATTTTAAGAAAGTTGCATAAAAAAACGCGCAAAAGCGGAGCTTGGCGCGTTTTTTGCTGATAAGAGGGTGAAGAAACGAGGTGAAGCGGATGCGGAAGGTGATACTGACTTCCCATGGTCATTTGGCAGAAGGCATGCAAAGCGCGGTCAATATGATTCTGGGATGTCAGGCTGATCTTGAAGTGTATGACCTGGATCATTATGACGAACCGGATATGATTCTGGAACGGGTGCGGAAAAGGGTGGAAGAACAGCCTAACGATGAATTTATCATTCTGACCGATATCAACAACGGCAGCGTTCATCATCAGATGATGCAGCTCTGTCTCTGTCCCAATGTGTACGTCCAAACGGGGATGTGCCTGTCGATGGTCCTGGAAATTCTGCTGGCCAGTCCGCAGGCGGGGATTGAGGAAACGGTAAAGCACGCCGTGGAATCGACGAAGGAAAACATGCTCGGATTCAATTTCAGATCCATCAGAGAGATGAAGGAGGATGAATTATGGTAATTCTGATGCGGATCGACGAACGAATGCTTCATGGACAGGTGGCGCTGACCTGGGTCAACGAGGTCCATCCGGAAGCCATTCTGATCGCCAATGACGAAGCGGCGGAAAACGACATGGCCAAACTGGCCTTCAAAATGGCAAAGCCTGATGGGGTGAAGCTGGCGATCAAATCGATTGACGACGGAGCGAAGCTGCTGAATCATCCGCACGCTCAGAAAATCCGGATCTTTGTTATCGTCAGGACGCTGGCCGACGCCGTGCGGTTAGTCCGGCAGACAGAGGAAATCCACCGTGTGAATATCGGCGGAATCCGCAAGCGTGAAAACAGCCGTTCATTCAGCTCCGGTATCTTCTTAACGGAGGAGGATCTGGTGAATCTCAGGGAACTGCATGAAAAAGTGGATTATCTGGAATTCCGGATGATTCCCAATGAGCCTAAAGTCGATTATGAGAAGTTACTGAAATAAGAGGAGGGAAAAACTTATGTTGATTGTTCAAAGCGTCATCGTCGGGGTGATCTATCTGGTTTTAGGTTTCCTTGAAGAATATCTGTCATTTCCGATGTGCTCCCGGCCGATGGTTGTCGGTTCGGTCATTGGCTTCTTTCTGGGGGATTTGAAGACCGGCGTTATGATCGGTGCTTCCCTGGAACTGGTCTTCATGGGCGCTGTTCAGATCGGCGCGTCCACGCCGCCGGATTCATTAGTCGGTACCGCTGTCGGTACGGCGTTCGCGATCATGATGCACGCCGATGTCGAAGTCGCGCTGGCGCTGGCGGTTCCAGTCGCTCTGTTAGTGTCCATGACCAGCTCTATCTGGCTGACATTGCGTACATTCTGGCATCCGACGATTGAAAAAATGATGAACAAAGGGGATTACAAAGGTCTGGAACGGATGTTCTACGTCGTTGCCCTGACATTGTATATTCCGAAAGCACTTCTGGTTACATTTGCGATTATGGCGGGATCCACGGTGGTCGAGAAAATGATTTCGATCATTCCGGAATTCGTCACCGGCGGCCTGGGCGTTGCGGCAGGCATGATGGTCGCGGTTGGCTTCGCGATGTTGTTAAAGATGATGTGGTCCAAGAAAATGTGCGTTTACTATTTCCTGGGCTTCTTATTAGTCGCTTATCTCAACCTGCCGATTCTGGCCGTCGCCTTCTTCGGCGTCATCCTGTGCGTTATCCTGTACTTTGAGGGCAATTTCAAAATGAATAAAGCAGCCCCGGAAGCTTCAGAGGAGGAGGAATTATTCAATGATTAAAGAAAGACTGAATTTATCAGACGAAGACGTCAAGATGTGCAAACAGATCGGATTCCGGACGTTGTCGCTGTGCTCCATTATGGAAATGGAAAAAATGCAGGCATTAGCGTATGTCCGCGTTATGATTCCGGTCATCAATCGTTACTATCATACACAGGAAGAACGGATCGAAGGGTATAAGCGGCATTGGGAACTGTTCAATACGACACCGACGGTCGCGGGCTTTATCACCGGGTTATCCGCGGCGATGGAAAAGCAGGCGTCGGAAGATCCGACGATGGACAAGAAGTCGATCAACGCGGTCAAGGCTTCGTTAATGGGACCGTTCGCCGGCATCGGCGATTCCATCTTCTGGGGATCCTGGCGGATTGTCGCCACCGGCATCGGCTTGTCGCTGGCCCTGCAGGGCAATGTTCTCGGTCCGATCCTGATGTTGGTGATCTTCAATATTCCGGCGCATATCTGCCGTTACTATGGCCCATTCCTGGGCTTCGGTCTGGGCTCCAAGTTCTTAAGTCAGGTTTCAGAATCCGGCTTAATGCAGTTTTTGACGAAGTGCGCGACGATTGTCGGCTTGATGACCGTCGGAGCGATGACCAGCTCAATGGTCAGTCTGAACATCGCGTATGTCTTTACGATGAATGAGGTGGAAATGTCCGTTCAGTCGCTGATCGATTCAATCATGCCTTCAGCTTTACCGCTGGCGTTGGTCTTCGTCTGCTTCTATTTCCTCAAGAAAGACGTCAAGCCGATCACGATCATTCTCGGCATCATCGCGTTCAGTATTCTGGGGCGGTTTATCGGCCTGGTCTAAGTGAAGGAAGTACGAAAATACAAATAAACAAGGAGGAATTATTCTATGGTTACCATGCTTGAAGTCATCAATCGGATCCCGGCGGTCTGCACCGATATTTTAAATCATCGTGAGGAAACGTTTGCGGCATTGACGCAAGCCGTCAAAGCACATCCGGAAATCAATCAGATCTTACTGATCGGCTCCGGCACGTCCAACACCAGTGCTGTTACAGCCCGCCGGTTTATCGAGAAAACTTCGGGCCTGCAGACGATCTGCGTGCTGCCAAATGAGCTGCTTTACAACTGTTTTGCTTATAATCCGAACGCCTTCTATGTCTTTACTTCCCACTCCGGCACCTCGACGCTGACCTGCATGGCAGCGGAGAAGATCACAAAGCTGGGCTATTTGACAGCGGCGGTGACCGATGGCGAGGACAGTCCGATCGCAAAAATGGTCGACGTCTTTATCAATCAGCGCAATGGGGTTGAGGAATATCTGATGCGCACGATCGGCTACTGTTCCAGCGTTTTAACCCAGATGTTGATGGGCATGGCCATCGGGAAAGCTCGCGGTGTGCTGACAGACGATCAGGCAGCGGTCTATCTTGATCAGGCGCAGGCCGGTATCGGACACCATCCGGCGATTGTCAAGGAAGCGATGGCCTGGTTTGATCGGAATCAGGAAAAGCTGATGGCGGCGGAAACCTTCACCCTTTACGGCATGGATTCGCTGTGGGGTGTCGCATTAGAAGGAGCGTTAAAGATTCTGGAAATCTCGAAGCGCCGGATTGGCGTCGGCTATGAATTTGACGATGGCATGCATGGTCCGACGATGGGCTATACGCCATCTAACTGCGTCATCGTCCTGCATGACGGCGGCCGGGAAGACGTGCGCGCGCATCAGCTGACGACGTTTGCGAAGAATGAGCTGGGTTATGGTTATCTGATCGGTGAAAATCCAATCGATGCCAGTGATCTGCCGATTTCGCTGGCGGGCGGGGAATTTATCTTCCTGGAGCTTTCCCCGGTCGTTCAGGTTCTGGCTTACCGGCTGGCGGTAGATTACGGCATTGATCTGGCGGATATGTCGTATCATTCAGAAACAAAATATTTCAACACGCATAACGAAGCGTAAGGCTTTCTTGCAAGGTTGAAGGCATCGGCAGCCGGGGCGTCGCGTCCTGGCTGTCTTTGTTTTGACGTCAAAGCGGCGGAGGACAGGAGGAAAAGTCAATGCAGAGAAGCAAGAGCCGGTGGATTGGGGACCGGCAGTTTTACAGGACGGCGCTGGCGGTGGGAATTCCGCTGATGTTTCAGCAGCTGATCACCAGCTCGGTCAATCTGGTGGATAATCTGATGGTAGGGCAGTTGGGTAACGAGGCGCTCAGCGGGGTCGCGGCGGTGAACCGTTTTACGATGATCGCGATTTTCGCGGTGAATGGATTATTAGCTGCCGCGGCAATTTTTATCGCGCAGTTCTGGGGTGCGGAGGACTCTGAACGGATGAAGCAGACCTTCCGGTTTTCATTGCTTGCGGCTGGTTTTATTCTGATTCCGTTCTGGCTGGCGGAAGCCGTGGCTCCCGCGTTAATCCTGGGATTTTTTACGAATGTCCCGGAGGTTGTTGCGGCTGGAAGCCGGTATATGGCGATGGCGACGTGGACCTTGCCCCCAACGGCGCTTTCGTTAACCGCAGCGAGCGCGATGCGGGCTGCCGGAGAACCTCGCTTGCCCTTATTAATCAGCGCCGGCGCGGTTTTAATCAACACGCTGCTGAACTATGGGCTGATCTTTGGCCACTTTGGATTTCCTGCTCTGGGCGTGCGGGGAGCGGCGCTGGCAACAGTGATTGCCCGATTGATGGAAGCCGCGCTTTATCTTTATTTCCTGAAGCACAAGCCGTTTGCGTTTAAAACCAGCTTGCGCGATTTGTTTGCGATACCACGTTCTTTAGCGTGGACGATCTTTAAAAAAGCGCTGCCGCTGGCCTTGAACGAACTGATGTGGTCGCTGGGCATGGCAACGTTGTTTAAATTCTATTCCCAACGCGGACCTGAGGTCATGGCGGGATATTCGATTGCGAATACGATCAGTGACCTGTTCTTTGTCTTGTTTGGCGGATTGGCTACGGCAACCACGATTCTGGTTTCCAAGCCTTTAGGCGCGGATTTGATGGAAGAAGCGCGGGATCGGGCCTATCAGCTTCTGGCTTTTTCAGTCTTTCTCGCGGTTCTTTTTTCCTTTGTGATGTTTGGAACTTCGTTTGTCGTACCGTCCTGGTATCAGGTCAGTGCGCAGGCCAAACAGATTGCAGCTCAAATGCTGCGGGTCATGGCAGTGATGTTCTGGACCTATACCGCAAATACGCAATGTTATTTCATCTTACGGGCCGGCGGGGATACGCGCTCCACTCTGTTTGTGGATTCTGGGTTTATGTGGCTGGTGAATCTTCCATTGATCGGGATGCTGACGTATTTTACCGGATTGAATATCATGCAGATGTATTTGATCGGACAAATGACCGAGTTGGCAAAGTTAACGTTGGCTTATCATTTGGTCCGGAAAGAGAAGTGGCTTGTCAATCTGACGGAATGATCTACAAATTTTAAAGATCATGGACTCCTTTTCTGCTGGAAGAAAATTGGAAACACATGATCCAGACTGAGAAAAATATCGTTGTCCATAGCCGTTTTGCGTGATAAGATGAAGAAAAATAAAACTTATGAAAGAAGAGAATATCATGGATGCGCTGGAGATATTGAATGCGAACTGGAAAGCGGAAGACGGAAGCTTCCTTTATTATTTCCATGAAGAAAATAATTTTCATGAAGCGGCATTTCTGGAACTATGCGGCTGTATTTCCTCTTTATCCCGGCTTCGTCCACGTGATCAGGCAGTTTCCTCTAAAATCGTCTTTGTTTATGGGCAAGTGTTAAAACATCTTCTCTATCATTTTGATCCTCAGGATCTGAGTTCAATTTCCAATCTGCCTTCCGATTACAGTGAAAAGCTGGAACTACTTGAAAAAACTGTGTTTCATTACTTTCAATGTGATTGAGAAAAACAAAGAGCGTCGATCCGAGCTGATTGATTCGATTTTCAGATTATAGATGTGTTTGCATGAACAGGCAAGTCATTGAGGGGATGAGGAGAATATGAAGAATATTCTGACAGGCGGATTTCTAACCATCGGCGGCATACTTTTAATGCAAATCAAGCGAGTTAACGATTTATTTCTTTCGATGGGCGGTCTTCGCGGCGCGCCTGAATTTGGTCTGTTGATCAGCGGCCTGCCCGACGATGAAGAAAATCAGCGTTGTTTAAAGGTGTCATCGACTCAGAATCTCTGTTGAATTCAAGCCTTTCCGCCGTTATTGATCAATTAAAAATTCAGGAATTAAAACCGGAATACATTGTCGAAGCGTTTAGCTTCGCTAAAGCGCAAAGCATGGTATAATCAAGACATTAAGAACGAGAAAGAGAGGATCTTGATATGCATGATGCCGCAGTCCGCAAGGCGATTGAGCTGGAAACTCAGCGCCAGACCCATAACATTGAATTAATCGCTTCTGAAAACTATGTCTCCCGGGATGTTTTGGAAGCCGTCGGTTCCATCCTGACCAACAAATACGCCGAAGGTTATCCGGGACGGCGCTATTACGGCGGCTGTGTGGACGTCGATATCATTGAAAATCTGGCCCGCGACCGGCTGTGCGAATTATTTCATGCCGAACATGCCAACGTCCAGCCGCATTCCGGCTCCCAGGCCAACATGGCGGTGTATATGACAATCTTACAGCCGGGCGATAAAGTGCTGGGCATGGATTTAAGCTCCGGCGGCCATCTGACGCATGGGCATCAGCTGAATTTCTCCGGTCGGCTGTACGAGTTCCACAGCTACGGCGTGGATAAAGAAACCGAACAAATTAATTATGAGGAACTGCGCCGGATCGCTCTGGAGGTGAAGCCGAAGCTGATTGTGGCCGGCGCCAGCGCCTATCCGCGGGAGATTGACTTTAAGAAATTCCGGGAAATTGCCGATGAAGCTGGCGCGTACCTGATGGTCGATATGGCGCATATTGCCGGTTTAGTCGCGGCAGGGCTGCACATGAGCCCGGTGCCTTATGCCCATTTCGTCACGTCCACAACCCATAAAACCCTGCGCGGCCCGCGCGGCGGCATCATTCTGTGCAAACAGGAATTTGCCAGAGATCTCGACCGCAACGTCTTCCCGGGCATTCAGGGCGGCCCGCTGATGCATGTGATCGCTGGAAAAGCGGTGTGCTTCGGCGAGGCGCTGAAGTCAGAATTCACCGATTATGCCCGCCAGATCATGGCCAACTGTCAGGCTTTCTGCAAGACGCTCCAGCAGGAAGGCTTGCGGATTGTGACCGGTGGTACGGATAACCATCTGATCCTGGCTGATGTGAGATCTTCCTATGGCATCACGGGCAAGCAAGCCGAAGCCCTGCTGGATGAAATCAACATCACCTGCAATAAAAACACGATTCCCTTCGATCAGGAAAAACCGTTTGTGACCAGCGGTATCCGATTGGGCAGTGCGGCGATGACGACGCGCGGCTTTCAGGAAGAGGAATTCCGTCAGGTTGCCCGCTGGATTACGATGGTGCTCAAGCACCCGGAAGACGAAGCTTTGAAAGCGAAGCTGCGTCAGGAAGTCATTGAAATGACCTCGCGCTATCCGCTGATCCGGGAATCCTGAATGACGCGGTAGCCGAAGGGAAACAAAAAGTCCTGAGCTGTAATGGAATCATCCGATTTCCAGACAGCGCGGGACTTTTTTACAGAATTTTTGAAATTGCCGAATTCGCCTCTGCCGGAGAGAAAATCAGGCGGCGGCAGGTAAATTCAACAACAGGTTGACGGTAAACGTATCATCGTTCGGCGTGATTTTTAAAACACCGTGATATTTTGTGCATAATGTGCGGATGGAAGAAAGACCGATGCCTTCCCCTTCCCGCTTGGACGACAGGAACGTCTCATCCTGCTTCTGGATCTGACCATTATAGCTGTTGCGGCATTGCAGAACCAGTCCGTTATTTCCCTGCATCCGGCTTTTGATCTCGATGAACTGTGTTTCCCCCGCTTTTTGCCGTAAACAAGCCTCAATCGCATTTTCCAGCATGTTGCCCAGAATCACGGTTAAATCCGTATCCTTGATCGCCAATGCCGGCGGCAATACGATCGACGAAGTAAATTCAATTCCACTCTCCTCTGCCATCTCCATGTAATACCGCACGATGGCGCTGAACAACAAATTCTCGCAGACCGGCGTTTTCACCGAAGATTCAAAATTGTTGATGAACTGATTCAGTGAATCCCGCAGTTTTTCCGTTTCCCCATGATCCATATACGTCTTCAGCGTCAGCAGGTAATGATGCAGATCATGCCGCGTCTGCCGTGTAGTGGCGATGCTGGCGGCCAGCCGTTCCGCCTGCTTGTTGCGGATCAGCACCTGATACTCCTGGACCTGCAGCTGCTGCTGGAGCTGCCGTTTTTCTTCGTTGAAATTGATCATACTGAGGGTGGCGTAATAGGAGAGAAACGTCCCCGCAGTCCAGACGATCGCCAACAACAGCGGGGATGTGATCTCGCTGTGCAGCACGGTGATCGACGAGGTAAACCCCAGCCGGTAAATAAGATAGAACGAAGCGGGAATCAGCCATAACATACTCCAGATTTCCGGCGTGTCCTCATGTTCCCAGACCGGCAGGACCTGATGGCAGAGAAAATGCGCCATTAACGGAGCACTGAGGGCAAAGACGAGAATCCGGCAGAGCGAAACCAGCCCCACTGCCGATAAACCGGTAAAAAGCGGCCCGCAATGGATCTCCAGAATTTCCGAGAACATTAAGACAATATCGGAATAATTCTCAATCAACAAGATCAGAAACAGGAGCTTGCGCATCGACGTGCGCAGGATGTGATAGGCCAGAAAGAGACAGACCCCAAGGAAGAAACAGGTAAACGGAAACATCCAGATCGAATCGATTCCATACGTTTCGCCTAAAAGATAAACGCTCAGCGTCGTTCCCAGATAAAGCAGGAATGCATACAGCACACTTTGACGGAAGGAACAGCGCAGATGATTCCGAAACGGAATTAAGATCAAAAACAAATAGGGCGCCAGCCGGGTGCCCAAGCTTAAAAAGTAATCCGGAAGCGACATAGGCTTACCCCTCGCTCAGGCGTTTAAACGAATAATCGGCATACGCCTGCCGGATTTCACTCTTGCGCGCACGGTTGATCGGGATCTGCACCTGATCCTTCATCAAAAAGTCATGATCGTCCATCTGCTGCACATAATCCATGTTGATCATGCAGTTGCGGTAGGGACTGAGAAACTGTTTGTATTTCAAAAGCAGCGGTGAAAATTCCGCGAAGGACATATAGGTTTTGATCATCCGGCCGGGCGTATGGATTTGAATGTAATGATTGTAATAGTCGGTATACATGATATCGCGGATTAAAATGCGCGACATGATCCGGCCTTCCTTGACTTCGATGTAATGATTGCGGGAACGAATCGACTTTTCGCTCAAGCGCAGAACTTCGTCAAGTTTGTCCTGCTCGATGGGCTTGACCAGATAATGAAAAGCCCGCACATCATAGCTCTCAATCGCATAGTCGCGGCTGGAGGTGGTGAACACGATTAAAGAACTGACGTTGTTTCCCCGCAGCGTCCGGGCCACGGTCATGCCGTCGATTTCGTTCATGAAAATATCCAGGAAAATGATATCCCAGTCCGTACGTGAAGCCAACAGAAATTCATTTCCTGAAGAAAATGAACGGATCTCATAGATCAGCGATTCGCGTAGGCAGAAATTTTGAATTTTTTCAGCCAGCAGCTTCCGATCTTCTGCTGAGTCGTCGATAACCGCAATTTTCATAACGATTGCTCCTTTCGATCCGCATGCAAGCCGATGCATGATCGGGATAAGGGAATGGATTGTTCGATTTCCTTTGTTTTCTTTATTATAACAGATTTTTTTTAACAATTTTTATTTTATGATTAATTTGATAATAAATTGTTAAAAAAACAGGAATGCCTAATCTGTGAAGCAACAAAAAGCCTGAATTATAAGGCAAATCTGAACTTTGAACGGCTGAGGCTGAAATCCTGTTTTATTATATCATTAGCGAAGGATTGAAAATTGTACAGCCTCAAAACTCTGAAATGTGTTGCTTTTTCTTTTCAGAGGAGTCGATCCGTTTTCGTTCCCGCGTCTAAAACACCAATGAATCCAAAGCGAACGGCCAGGGCTGAAAATCATCCTGTCCATCCGTTCTTTCTTCTGCTTTTTTCTTCAAAAAAAGTCTGGAAAAATGTTGCTTTATGATAAAAAATCTCAAGCTAATATCATAAAGTTTTGAGCCGGATCAAAAAGGAGGAGGGATGGACTTTGCCTGTTTTCCCTCTTGACGTCAGGAATATCCTTAATACAGGCTGGGGACAGATCGGAAAAGTCCGGTATCAATCCAGCTCGCCGGCTGCGGCTGTTTAACGATTTATAAAGTGATAATTAAGTGCAGTTTAAGCTTACATTCAAACCGGCAGCGGTGCAAAGACCACGGTCTCTTCGAAGTAAAAAAATGGAAAATTCTTATTGACAACTTCTCGTGGTATCGCTTACAATGACGGTGTAATTGGATTGTTATTGTTCAATAAAACAAGCAAAACCAATTTGCAAGAGGACTTTTATGTCTTCTCTGCAAATTGGTTTTTTCTTTTTTCCAAGGAGGTTTAGCGATGGAAATCTGTTATAGCCCGTTAGCGGGCAAAACGGTCAATCTGGACCATGTTGCGGATGAAATGTTTTCTCAGCGGATGCTGGGGGATGGAATTGCGGTCGAACCGGAAGCCAGTGAAATTTACAGTCCGGTCGCCGGCGAGATCACGATGGTTTATGAAACCCAGCACGCAATCGGCATTAAAACGGAGAAGGATGTTGAAATTCTGCTGCATATCGGCATCGACACCGTCATGTTGGGGGGAACGCCATTTAAAACAAAGGTGCAGGTCGGCGATCATGTGCGTCCGGGCGATCTTCTGACGCTTGTCGATTGGGATTACATCCGGAAGAAAGGCTGCGACACGATCGTTCCGATTCTGGCAATCAACCGCAAAGTAAAGCTGCTGAAAGGTGAGGAAAATGTAAAACCGGGCGAAGCTTTATTTGAAATCGAAGCATAACGTAACGCGGAAAGCGAGGTGGCTCTGTGATCATCAAACAGATTTACAATAACAATGTCATCCTCTCGGAGAATGAAGCGGGGGACGAAATCATCCTGGTCGGCCGGGGAATTGCCTTCGGCATGACCCGCGGAAGTAAAGTCGTGGAAGGCCGGATTGAAAAGAAATTTGAGCTTCAGGACGACGTCGGCCAGAAATTCAAGACGCTCGTTCAGGAAGTCCCGTATAAAACGATTCTGGTTTCAGAAGAAATTATTGATTATATCAAGACGCAGTCAACTAAACGCATCAACGATTCCATCTACGTCACGCTGACCGACCACATCGCCAACATGATCGAACGGGTCAAGATGGGAATTGTCTTTGATCCAACGCTGCTGCTCAACGTCAAATCGCTGTATAAAGAGGAATACCGGCTGGGCTTGAAAGTCACGGAGCTGCTGCGGCAGAAATTGAAAATCGACATCGACGATGGAGAGGCAAGCTTCATCGCCCTGCATATCATCAACGCCGAGCTGGATTCCAATATGCAGCAGATGTATGAAATCACAGCGGTGATTGAGGATATCCTCAACATCGTGCGCGAGGATTTTCACGTCGATACGGAAAACGGCCAGTGCGACCGCTTTATCACGCATTGCCGCTTCTTTGCCCAGCGCGTTGTCAATAACGAATATCTCAGCACCAAGTCCGACTACAATCTGAGCACCTATCAGGTGTTCGAACAAACGCATCCGCGCGAAACCGCATGTATCGAGCGGATCGCGCAGCGGATCAAGGAACAGTACAGCTATGAGGTCAGTACGGATGAAAAGCTGTATATCATGATCCATCTGATCCGCCTGACCGAATAACAGGTTATTGCCAGCCCTCATCCGAGCGGGCTGTGTAATAAAGGTTTTGAAAAAGGACTGGAAGTTTTATCAGCGCACGTTCATTTCAAACAGGCTCAGCTGGCCTGGGAAGATTACCGGCTTAAGACGGGACTTTCCATTGGAAATGAGGACGTGCCGGTCAGAAAGAAACAGAAGGGAAAAAGGACGAAAGTCGATTCCGGGCGGCCAGGAAGCCGCGCATCAGACGGCCTGTTTCCACAATGTTTCACGCTTTGCCAGGCGTCTTTCGCGAAGGTGCTGAGGCAGGCTGACCGTCAGAACTTCCAAGCTCCGTTTCAGCCAGCAAATCCAAAAAAGATTTGAAAGGAGAAATCACCAAGTATGGGGAAATATGAAGAGTTATCCAGAAAAGCACTGGAAGCTTTAGGCGGCGTGGAGAACATCACGCACGTCACGCACTGCGCAACACGTCTGCGGATCAGCTACGCCCGCAAGAGCGTCGTCAATGAGGAAGGCTTGAAAGATCTTCCGGGATCCGCCGGCATCGTCAACAAAGACAAGCAGATCCAGATCATCATCGGCCCGGGCGTTCATGACGCTTACGAAGAATTCCTGGAAATCTCCGGATGGAGAGAAGGCGGCGCCGTCGCCGCGGAGGAAGAGGAAGAAACCGGACCGAAGAACGCGATGTACTACCTGAACAAGTTCGGCAACTTCGTCGCTCCGATCTTCATGCCGGTCGTTCCGGCGATGATCACCGGCGGTATGATCCTGGCGATCAAGAACCTGTTGGTCAACTACTTCGGCATGGGCGTTGACAGCGGCACAGCACAGCTGATGCTGATGATCTTTGACGCCGGCTTTGCCTTCCTGCCGGTTTACGTCGGCTATACGTTAGCTTCCCAATTAAAGATGCAGCCGATCATGGGCGCCTTCTTAGGCGCGACGCTGATCGCTCCGCGCTTTGCGACCGGAACCGTCACCGACTTCTTCGGCATCGGCATTCCGCAGGTTTCTTACAGCTCGACCGTCATTCCGATCGTGCTGGGCGTCTTCTTCATGTACTATGTCCAGAAGGTTCTGAAGAAGATCATTCCGGAAGCGCTGACGTTCTTCTTAACGCCGCTGATCACGATGATTGTCGTCGTTCCGGTTACGTTAATCGTTTTAGGCCCGATCGGCAACCAGCTGTCCGGCTACATTGCGGCCTTCTGCATCTGGCTGACCAATACGCTCGGCTTTATCGCTCAGCCGATCCTGTCGGCGATCTATCCGTACATGGTTATGTTTGGTTTGGATAAGGGTCTGTCTCCGATCGGCATCGAACTGATCGCCAACCTCGGCTACAACTCCGTCACCGGCATTATGGGCTTCGTTTCCAACATCTGCATCGGCGGCACGGCCCTGGCAGTCGCGACGACGATCAAAGACAACAAGGCGCAGAAGGGCATGATCGCTTCCTTCGGCGTCACGGCGCTGTGCGGTGTTACTGAGCCGGCCTTCTACGGCGCGCTGCTGTCGCGGCCGAAAGCGTTGATCGGCACAGCCATCGGCGCGGTTTCCGCGGGCTTAGTCGCAGGTCTGTTCGGCTTGAGAACGTTCGTTCAGGGCGGCTGTCCGGGATATCTGACGTTGTTGTTCTTCGTTGATCAGAACGGCGGTCTGCATTATGTCTGGATCGCGATCCTGGTCGCGGCGATTGCGACGATCGTTTCCTTCACGGCGACGAAAGTCATTCTCAGCCGGGATATGAAAAAGGCAGCGAAATAAAAATCAGGCTTCACTTCACGCTGTCGGGATGCTTCATTCCGGCAGCGTTTGTTTAAACGGACCCCCAATACAGGAGTTCGCCAGATTTTAGAAGAAAGGGCGAAGCGGCAGGCTTCGCAGGGTAAAATGATGAAAGTATTAATCGGACAATTTATCAATGAGGCCAACGCCAACATTCCCGTCAAGGACGAGATCACAACCTTCGACATCGCTTTCGGCGACGAGCTGATCGAAAAAATGCAGGTCGGCGATATTTTTGAGCAGGCCGGGATTGAAATCATTCCGTCGGTGTACGCGGTATCGGGCGCCTCGGGCGTGATCAAGCGTCACACGTTCGACTACATCGAAGCGTGCTTCCTCAATGCGGTGCGCGAGCATCTGCATGAAATCGACGGGATTTATCTGATGCTTCACGGCGCGAGCGAGGTCGACGGCTTAGGCTCGGGCGACCATCACATCCTCAAGGCGATTCGTGACCTCGTCGGGCCGTACATCCCGATCACGGTGGCCTGCGATCCGCATGGCAACCTGTGTCAGGACTATGTTGAAGCGACGACCGCGATCCGCAGCTACCGCCAGTCTCCGCACACCGATTCCCGCGATACATGGCGGAAGATGGCGCAGATGGTCTGCGATCTGGTCAAGGACCGGCAGAACATTCATTCTGTGTACCGCAAGCTGCCGATGATTCTGGGTGGGGAACAGAGCGTATCGGCGGATGAGCCGGTGCGTTCGATCAATCAGTATCTTGATGAACTGGAACAGGATCCGCGGATTTTGAGCTGTTCCTGGCATGTCGGCTACATCCGTCATGACACCGATGTCGCCGGCTGCGGCATCGTCGTGGTCCCGGCCACAGAGGCAGATCAGGCGTATGCCGAAGAAGTCGCCGACAAGCTGGCGGACTATGTCTGGAACAAGCGGCATGAGTTCCATTACACCGGCACGACCGCAAAACCGGAAGACGCGCTGGCGATGGCGCTGGGCTTTGAAGGCAAACCGTTTGTCATCACCGATTCGGGCGATAACACGACCTCCGGCGCGACGGGCTGGAATACATTCATCCTGCGGCAGGCACTGGCGGCCAAGTCCGATAAGCGGATTCTGTTCGCTTCGATCTGCGATCCGAAGACATGCGATCTGCTCGATGGGCTGGATCTCGGAACGAAAACTGAGATCGAGCTGGGCGTGGGGCACGACGCGATGTCGGAGAAGGTCAAGCTGGAAGTGACCGTTTTGTCCAAGGGACAGGTCGTCCGGCCGATCGGGATCGGAACCGAAGGCATCGCCAAGACATTTGGCAAGTGCGTCGTCGTCCATGTGGAAGGCACGGCGATTGACGTCATCGTCGCCAATCACCGTCAATCCTACGCCCATGCGATTCAGTTTGAAAGCGCCGGCGTGAACTGGATGGATTACGATGTGACAGTCGTCAAGCAGGGCTATATCTTCCCATATCTGAAAGAGAACGCCGCCGGCTATGTGATGTCGCTGACCGACGGAGCGACGCCGCAGGACACCGCTTCGATTCCATTCAAGCGGATCATGCGTCCGATGTTCCCGGTCGATCAGATTTAATTTTGAACTGACGATCAAACCAGATCACAGCTTCCATAAGAAAACCGGCGTGCATTCCACGCCGGTCCTCTCTAATCTTCAGGTTCCCGGCGGTTTAACCGCCGGTGAATCTTCTCATACGTCGTCAGCTTTCGATTTAACAGCTCGTCATATTGGAGCCGGAAGTAAATCGAATACAACGTATCCAGAATATAAAGCAGCGTCATCCGCGTCGAAAACGACGAGATCTTCTGATAATGATTTTCATACGACGACATGTAAATCTTATGCAGCGCAAAGCGCGTCAGCGGATTTTTCTGGGTCGAGGTGATCAGTACGATCGGCGAATGATTGTCGCTTAAGATCTGACAGACGGTGTTCATCGAGCCGCCCCGGCCGCCGAACGAAATGACGATCGACAGATGGCTGGCGTCGGCGTTGCCGGCCGACAATTTCTGCATGTATTCCGCTTCGGGAACGTTCACGTTCACATTGATCTCCTGCATCTGGAACTGGAAGTTCCGGGCGAAAAAGAGATTGCCGGCGGAGGCGTACACGTCGATGAACGCCGCTTGTTTCATCAGCGCCGACACGTCCACCAGCACCTGCTGATCGGACAGACTCAGCGTGTCTTCAATCGTCTGGGTGTAAACGTCCTTTAAATGAAGCAAGATTTCGTTGACCGTATCGGTTGGGGAAATCGGGAAGTCAATGCTTTCCACCGGAATCTCGGTTTCCGAGCGCAGGGCATCCTGCAGCTGCAGCTTCAGGTCGTTGACGCCGCTTAAGCCCAGCTTGTTGATCAGGCGGTAGATCGTCGGTACGGAGACATAGGTCAGGGAAGCAATTTCCTTCGGCTTGGCCGCGATAAAGCTTTCCGGGTCTTTCAGGATCGCGTCGATCAGGATCCGCTCGTTGGGCGTGACATTTTCAAGATTTTCAAGTTTTTTTAACAGATTCACAACGCATCTTCCTTTTCTGCTTTAACTATACCACGATTGCAGGCAAAGCCGAAAGAGAAGCAGAAAAAGAAGCGAACCATTGATAAAGGAGAATGAAACGATGGAACAAATCAAAGCCGTTTTAAAACAGGTGAGCGCACCGCAAAAGGACTGCGCGGGCACGCCGGTCGGATTGAGCGACGAGACGATCGCCGAGCGCAAACAGAAAGTGCTGGACGCGATGAAAGCGCGTGGGTTGGATCAGCTGATCGTGTACGGCGATGTCGAGCACGGCGGAAATTTCGAGTATTTAGTCGGGTATTTCACCCGCTTTGAGGAAGCGCTGCTGGTGCTGAATGCCAACGGAAAGGCAACGCTGGTCTTGGGCAACGAAAACCTGAACAAAGTCGCCAAGGCCCGGATCGAAGCCGCGGCCGTGCATGTCTCGCTGTTCTCGCTGCCAAATCAGCCGCATCGTCAGGACAAGTCGCTGAAAACGCTGCTTCAGGAAGCGGGAATCGCCGAAGGGCAGCGCACCGGCTTAGTCGGCTGGAAACTGTTTACCAGTCCGCTGGAGGATAACCGGCAGAGCTATGATATCCCTTCTTATGTCGTCGAGGCGGTCAAGGCGATCGTCGGCGAAGCACAGTTAAGTAATGAAACCGGTCTGTTTATCGGGGAAAACGGCGTGCGTACGACCAACAACGCGAATGAAATCGCGCATTACGAATATGCGGCGGCGCTGGCTTCCGATGGCGTGCTGGACGCGATGGACAAGCTGGAACTGGGCGTCAGCGAGCTGGAGCTGGGCGACGCGTTAGTGCGCAAGGGGCAGCACACGAGCATCGTCACGATTGCCTCAAGTGGTCCGCGCTTTGTCAAAGCGAATATGTTTCCGACGGCCAACACCGTCAAGCTGGGCGATCCGATTTCCCTCACCGTCGGCTACCGCGGTGGTTCCAGCAGCCGGGCCGGCGTCGCGGTGCATAATGCGGACGAACTGCCGGAAGCCCAACGCGATTATCTCGAGCGGGTGGCTGGCCCGTATTTCAGCGCCTATGCGGCATGGCTGGAAACGATCCACATCGGTCAGACCGGCGGCGATTTGTTCAACACGGTGGAAACGGTGCTGCCGCGCGCGCAGTATGGCTGGTCGCTGTGCCCGGGTCATCTGAGCGCGGAGGAAGAATGGATGGCTTCGCCGGTTTATGAAGGCAGCACGGAAATCCTGAAAAGCGGCATGCTTTTCCAGATTGATATCATCCCGTCCGTATCCGGCTATCCGGGAACCAGCGCCGAAAGCACCGTCGTTTTGGCGGATGCGGAATTACAGCGTCAGATTCAGCAGGAATATCCGCAGATGTGGCAGCGGATGCAGGCGCGGCGGACCTACCTGAAAGAAACGCTGGGCATCCGGCTTTCCCAAGACGTGCTGCCGATGTGTTCAACGGTCGCTTATTTACGGCCATTCCTATTAAATAAGGATAGCGCGTTTGCTGCAGAACACGTGTAAGCGGGGAATTGAAGATGAAAATATTGATCGGCGGTTGGCTGGCCGAGTCCAACGCCTATGGGAATAAGCCCTGTCAAATCCAGGACTTTACGATCACAACCGGCGAAGCGATTGCGGATAAGCTGTACCTGCGCGCGCTGGCCGATGCGGAAGGGGTCGAGCTGATTCCTGCATTGCATGCCAGCTGCATGGCGGCCGGGGTGATTACTTCCCAGACGTTCGCTTATTTCTTAAACCAGTTTGTGCACGCCGTGAAGCGACATGAGCACGAGATCGACGGGATATTCTTCTTTCTGCATGGGGCAAGTTACGTCGAGGATCTGGAAGGGAGCTCCGGCGATCATAAAATTCTGCGGGAAATCCGCAAGATCGTCGGCCCGTACATGCCGATCGCGATCGCCTGTGATCCGCATGGCAATCTGTGCCAGCGCTATGTCGACGATTGCACTATCCTGCGGACGTTCCGTCATTCTCCCCATTCCGACCGCGACGTCACCAATCAGATCGTCTTTCGGGGCCTGCTCGACGTCCTCCGCCATCGCCGGCAGATTCATCCGGTATACCGCAAGGTGCCGATTCTCTTAGGCGGGGAGCGCTGTGTTTCGGCGGATGAGCCGCTTTGTTCCATCAACAAGCTCCTCGATGAAATTGAAGCGGATCCGCGGATCCTGTGCTGTTCCTATCATATCGGCTACCTGCGCCATGACAGCGAACATTGCGGCGCGGGTATCGTCGTAGTGCCGGATCGTCCGGAAGATACGGATTACGCGAAGCAGAAAGCGGATGAAATCTATGATTTTGTCTGGGCGCGGCACAGGGAATTTCATTTCACCGGCAACGCCGCCGAGCTGGACGACGCGCTGCGGACCATGCTTGAGTTTGACGGCAGCCCGTGCTTCTTAACGGATTCCGGCGACAATGTCACAGCCGGAGCGCCGGGCGTGAATACGGATGTGCTGCGGCGCTGCTTAAGCTGGGAAACGCCGCTGACCAAGTCGATTCTGTTTGCGGCGATCTGCGATCCGGCTGTGTGCGCGCAGGTGCTGGCGGAGAAACAAGCCGGTGATCGGGTCGCGCTGAACTTGGGCGTAAAGGACGACGAACATTCCCAACCCGTTGCAATTCGCGGCGTCGTGATCTCCCGCGGCGAGCTGCACCGGCGCTATGGCGACGAAGCGGTGGCCGGACAGTGCTGGACCGTGAAGCTGGACAACGTGCCGGTGAGCGTCGTGATCGCCAGCGCAGCGGTGTCGTTTTCCGAGCGTGAACAATATGAAAAGGCCAACGTCGATCTGGACGGCTATGATCTGATCATCGTCAAGCAGGGTTATTTGTATCCGGAGCTGAAAGCGATGGCCAAGCATTACGTCATGGCGCTGACCGACGGCGCGTGCATGCAGCGGACGGAACGGTTAGTCTATAAGAAAGTCAGCCGGCCGATCTACCCGCTCGATGAAATTTAAACCGGACATCATCATTTTGAAGACCGCGGTAAAAACGCGGAAGGAGGAAATCTCATGAAAATCTTAATCGGCGGCCTCGTCGCTGAATCCAACGCCTACGTGGCCAAGCCCTGCGAAATCCAGGACTTCGTCATCCAGACCGGGGAGGACATTGCCCACCGGATGTATCTGGACGAACTGCAGCCTGAGCTTCAAGCCAACGACATTGAACTGATCCCGGCGATCTTCGCCTACGGGGCGGGCGCGGGACGGGTCGCTTACGATACGTTCGATTATATCCTGAAACAATTTAAGCACGCTGTGGAAAAATACCAGGGCGAGCTGGACGGCATGTTTTTCTTTCTGCACGGCGCAAGCAATGTGATTGATCTGGAAGGCGGCTCCGGTGACCACAAGATCATCGAGGAAATTCGCAGGATCGTCGGGCCGTACATGCCGATCGCGGTCGTCTGCGATCCGCATGGCAACGTCGATCAGGAGTACGCCAGCCGGCTGAACATTCTGCGCACCTTCCGCCACAGCCCGCATACCGACCGCAAGGAAGCGCATCAGATCGTTTTCCGCTACCTGGTCAACCTGATCCAGAACCGCCGGGAAATTCATCCGGTGTACCGCAAGGTGCCGATTCTTTTAGGCGGAGAGCGCTGTGTTTCGACCGATGAACCGCTGGTGTCGATCAACCGCCTGCTCGATGAAATCGAAGCCGATCCGCGGATTCTGTGCTGTTCCTATCATATCGGCTATTTGCGTCATGACAGCGCCAAGTGCGGCGCGTCGATTGTGGTCGTGCCGAATCAGCCGGAGGATGAGGCGTATGCCCGGCAGAAAGCGGACGAGATCTATGATTTCGTCTGGGCGCGGCACAGGGAATTCCATTTCACCGGGTACGCGGACGAGCCGGAGGCAGCGTGGGAAGCGATGCTCAAGCATCCGGGAAAGCCGTGCTTCTTAACCGATTCCGGTGATAACGTCACGGCTGGGGCGCCGGGCGGCAACACGGTTGTGCTGCGTCAGGTGCTGGCGGAAACCGACTATCACGGCAAGCAGATTCTGATCGCCGGGATTACCGACAAGAAGCTGTGCGAAAGCACGCTGGCCGGCAAGCAGACCGGCGATCATGTGGAATTTGACGTTGGCCCGGAAATCGACGCACTGTCAGCCAAGGTTCATCTGCGCGGCACGGTGATTTCCACTGGCGATCTGCACAACCATTATCATGATCCGAAGGTCGTCGGCGTTTGCTGGACAATCAAGCTGGATGACAAACCGGTCACAGTTGTGATCCAGAGCTATTCCGTTTCATTTGCGGAGCGGGCGCAATATGAACAGGCCAACGTCGATCTGGACGCCTATGATCTGATCATCGTCAAGCAGGGCTATCTCTATCCGGAACTGAAAGCAATGGCTTCGCATTACGTCATGTCGCTGACCGACGGGGCGTGCATGCAGCGCACGGAGCGGCTGACATACAAGAAGGTCATTCGTCCGATCTATCCGCTCGACGAGATTTAAAACGGGACCAGCGTGCCGGGTTGGTGAACGCCACGATCCGGCCGCTGTTTTTGATGAAATAAAACGGGAGAGAAGACAAAGGGGGACGAGTGTTTGAATTGGGTTTTAACGCTGTTGGCGGGTATCGCCGGCTGGCAGCTGGCAGCGCGGTGGAAATTGCCAGCGCCTGCGATGTTGGGCAGTATGCTCGCCGTGGGTCTGACGAATATTCTATTCGATTACGCCGCCTTGCCGATGGCGGTGAAGGTCTTCGCCCAGGCGATTTCCGGGGCCTTTATCGGCATGCAGATCGGAAGAAGGGATGTGGCGCGGATGCGCGGGCTGATCGTTCCGTTTCTGTTATTGGCAGTCATGCTGACAGTGAATACGTTTGTCGTCGGGATCGCGATCCAGAAGCTGTGCGGCTGGGAGTGGATCACGGCTTTGCTTTCCTGCGTCGCCGGCGGGGTTACTGATATCTCGTTAATCGCGATGGAGATGGACGCGGATGTCGGCACCGTCGCGATGATGCAGACAGCCCGGTTAGTCGGTGTGTTGTTGTTTTTCCCATACTGGATTCAATTCGTGACCCGGCATGAACCGAAGACCGCACCGGTGATGGAAGAAAAACCGCTGGATGCGGCGCACACACCGCTGGACCGGCTGATTTCAACGCGGTCCTCGCGGATTGTCTTCACGCTGCTGCTCAGCATCGGGTTAGGCTATCTGGGCAATGCGAGCGGTCTGCCGGCGGCGTCGATGGTGTTTCCGATGATCGCTGTCGCGGCGCTCAACTGCACGACTTCGGTCTGCGCCGTGCCGCTGGCGATCAAAAATATCGCGCAGCTTCTGGCCGGGTCGTTAGTCGGCGTGAGCATCACGGCTGCGACCTTTAGCAGCCTCTCAACGACGCTGGTGCCGGTCGGCCTGCTTTTGCTCAGCTACTGGACGGTTAACGGTCTTTACAGCGGAATATGCAAGCGGACAAAGCTGCTGGATCTGAAATCGGCGATGTTCGCTTCCGCTCCCGGCGGTGCGACGGACATGTCGCTGATCGCCGCCGATCTGGGCGCGGATCTCTCGCAGATCGCGCTGATCCAGGTGCTGCGCGCGGCGTATGTCGTCGCGGTGATGCCGCCGCTGATCCTCGGTTTTATCCAGTGGATCGGATAGCGGAAAGAAAGGGAAAACGATGAAGCGATATTTCTATTTGGGTCTGGGCTCGCTGGCGATGTGCGTGTTCGGATTGATGTATAACTGGACGGTCTTTGCCGGGGCGGTCAGCGCCGAACTGAACGTGTCGGCGGCCAGCGTTGCCAACGTGTTCTCAGTCTGCCAGATCTGTTTCTGCGCCGGCGGCGTGCTGAGCGGATTTATCTATTACCGCGTCCGCTTCCGGGCAAGCATGATCGCGGCCAGTCTGATGATTCTGGCCGGTTTGTTTCTGACCAGCCGGGCGGAGAACGTGATGATGATTTATGTTTGTTACAGCGTGATGTTCAGCCTGGGCGCGGGGTTTGCCTACAAGGCGTTATTGACGAGCGTCATGACGTGGTTTAACGACAAGCCGGGTCTGGCCAGCGGGATTCTGGTGATGGGCGCGGGTCTGACGGCATTTGTGTTCAATGTGCCGACCTCGCTGATCATTGAAAGCACAGGCTGGCGCACGGCGATGACCTTATTGGCGGGGATTGCGTTCGGACTGTCGCTGCTGACGGCAGTCGTCGTCCGGCCGCGCGGGGTCGTGAAGCAGGCCGGGACGCTGGAAACCGAGGAGGAAGGCCAGGTCTCCACCGGCCAGATGATGAAAAGCGCGCGCTTTTACGTTTACTTCCTCTGGAGCGTACTGGTGCTGGCCGGATGCAGCTCACTGACCGGAACCGCGGTCAGCTGCGGAGTGTCGTTTGGGATCAGCGCGACGATGGCGGCGACCCTGTCGATGATCATCTCGCTGTTCAACTCACTCTCGCGCGTGTTCTACGGGATTATCTACGATAAAATCGGCCGCAAGACGGCCATGGGCATCGCTACGACGCTGTTTCTGACCGCCGTTGCGATCCTGTACGGCGCCTTTACGCTGGGCAGCACAACGCTGCTGGCGGTAAGCTTTATTTTCGTCGGACTCAGCTTCGGCGCGGTGCCGACGATCTCCTCGGCCTATATTCTGACAACCTTTGGTAAGAAATATTACCCGAGCAATTTCAGCGTTCAGGGAACCTATACCCTGTTCAGCCCGTTTTTAGGCACGATGCTGTTCAGCGCGCTGTTTACCGCCACCCAAAGCTATCCGGCGTCCTACAGCTATCTGATCGTCTACGCGCTGCTGGCGGCGGTGCTTTTGACGGCGCTTAACCGGCTGCTGAAGCCCGGGCGTGAAAACAATTTATCAAAGCCGCAAAGCGAATAAAACGAAGTTTTGAGAATTTTATCCAAGCGTCGCTCAGGCGCTTAAAAAACGATAAGAAATCTCTATAATGGAGATCAGAAAGAAATCAGTCGGCAAAGACTGGAAGGAGGTACCGATGAACGGTAAAGTCAAAAAGGATTTTTTATGGGGCACAGCCAGCGCGGCTTATCAATGTGAAGGCGGCTGGAACGAAGGCGGCAAAGGGGAAAGCAACTGGGATCAGTTCTGCCATGGACCGAAGAACGTCAAGGGCTTCACAGGCGACGTCGCGGCGGACTTTTACCACCGCTACAAAGAGGACATCCGGCTGTTGAAGGAAGGCGGCCACAACACACTGCGCTTCTCGATCGCCTGGACGCGGATTCTGCCGGATCAAAGCGGCCAGGTCAATCCGGAAGGCGTCGCCTTCTACAAGGACGTTTTAAAGGAATGCCGGGAAAACGGCATCACGCCGAATGTCACGCTGCTGCACTACGACATCCCGGCCTGGCTGGAAGATCTGGGCGGGTATGCCAATCCGATTTTCCCGGATGAATTCGCGAAATACTGCAAGGTCGTCTTTGAGCAGTTCGGCAATGAAATCCCATTATATGTGACGATCAACGAATCAACGCATAATGCATACTGTTCCTATCTGACCGGCAACTATCCGCCGAATATCCACAACGTGCAGACGCTGGTGCAGGTTTGTTACAATCTGGTCGTTGCCAACGCCAAGGCAATCCGCGAGTTCCGCAAGCTGAATCTGACGTCGCAGGTCGGCATCGTGCACACGACCAACACCGTCCAGATCCTTAAGGACACGCCGGAATACCGCGTGGCGCAGCGGCGTGGGGATCTGTTTAAAAACAAGTGGGTTACCGATCCGGCGATCCTGGGAAAATTCCCGGATGATCTGTTCCCGCTGTTAGAGGAAAGCGGCATCGACCTGTCGTTTGTCAAGGAAGAAGATCTGGAGATCATCAAGTACAACACGATCGATTTCCTCGGCCAGAACTGCTACACCCGCGCGCTGGTCAAACCGTACGAATCCGGGGAAACCAACTATTATCCGAATAATGTCGGAGCCGGGGTCAAGACGATCGAAGGCTATACCGTCAAGGGCTGGTTCCAGACCGACGTCGATCCGAACACGCCGAAAAACGCCTGGAGCCGCGAGATTTATCCCAAGACGGTGTACGATATGCTGATGGGAATTAAAAAGGACTACGGCGATATTCCGGTTTACATCACGGAAAACGGCCATGCCCTCTATGAACAGCCGGATGAAAATGGCGAGGTCAACGACGACGAACGAATCGAATTTCTGAAGTCGTATCTTGAATGGCTGATCAAGGCAGAAAATGAAGGCTGCAACGTCAAGGGCTACTATGCCTGGTCGACGACCGACTGCTACTCCTGGATCAATGGCTATGAAAAGCGCTACGGCTTGATTTATGTCGATTACGCCAACGGTCTGAAGCGGATTCCGAAGAAGAGCTATCACTGGTATCGCGAGTTCATCCGCGAACATACCGAGGACTGATCAATGGCTGAAAAATTTCTCTGGGGCTCCGCGACGGCAGCCTATCAATGCGAAGGCGCCTGGGACGCGGACGGCAAGGGGCCGGGCATCTGGGATCAGTTCTGCCACAGCGAAAAGAACACGACCGGGATCACCGGCGACGTGTCCTGTGATTTCTATCATCATGTCGAGGAGGATCTCCGGATGATGGCCGAGGGCGGTCAGAACACCTTCCGCTTCTCCATCAGCTGGTCACGAATTCTGCCGAAAAACGACCATGTCGTCAATCCGGCCGGTCTGGCCTTCTATGACCGCGTGCTGGACGCGTGTGAAAAATACGGCATCGTGCCCAACGTTACGCTGATCCATTATGATCTGCCGGACTATATCGGCGATCAGGGCGGCTGGTGCTACCCCGGCGTGGCCGATGAATTCGCGTTTTACTGTTCCGTAGTGTTCAAGCACTTCGGCGACCGGATTCCGCTGTATGTGACGATCAATGAGCCGAACCACAACGCTTACTGCGATTACTGCGTCGGCAACTATCCGCCGAATGAAACTAACCTGCAGCACTATTGCCAATGTGCTTACAACATGGCGGTCTGCACGGCCAAGGCGATCCGCGAGTTCCGCAAGCTGAATCTGAAGGCGCAGATCGGCGTGGTGCAGGGCTGCGGCCCGGCGACCGCGCTTCAGGATACGCCGGAGTACCGCGACGCCGTCAAATATTGCAATTATTTCTGCAACGACTGGATTCTCGATCCGGCGATCAAGGGCGCTTACGATCCGGAGTTAATCGCCGCTGTCAAAGCGAAGGGCATCGACCTGTCGTTTGTGAAGGAAGAGGATCTGGAAATCATGAAGCACAACACGATTGATTTCTTAGGCCAGAACATTTACAGCCGGATGCTGGTAAAACCGAACACCTCCGGCATCACTGCTTTCACCGTCAACAACGCCGGAAACAACGACGGTTCGGCGAGTGCTGCGCGGGAGACCCGGGCGATTGCCGGCTGGTTTGAAAGCGACCGCGATCCCAATACCAAGCTCAATCACTGGGGCCGCGAGATCTTCCCGCAGTGCGCCTACAACACGCTGATGGAACGCAAACGCCGCTATGGCGATATTCCGATCTACGTTACGGAAAACGGCCACGGCTGTTACGACGTCGCGGATGAAAACGGCTATGTTGAAGATGACGAGCGGATTGAGTTCCTGCGCAATTATCTCCATTATATTCTGAAGGCGAAGCAGGACGGCGTGAATCTGAAGGGCTATTACGTCTGGTCGACGATGGATCTTTACAGCTGGATCAACGGCTACAAGAAGCGCTATGGTCTGGTGCGCGTGGACTATGACGATCCGCAGCGCAAGCGCACGCCGAAGAAAAGCTATTTCTGGTACAAGCAGTTTATCGCTGAGCATCAGGATCTTTAGGCTTAATTTTAAGGCATCCTTCGCGGCAACCGCCGGCCTGCGCCGCGGCTGTCCGATCCGGATGCCTTTTCTAAATGCAAGGGGGAAAACCGATGTTTGATTTGTCTGTTTTGTTGAATGTGGAAATGCAGATTCTGATCTTTTTCGGGCTGGGTCTGCTTTTGAAGAAAAGAGGAGTCACCGACGGTCCGATCGATGCTTTTCTGTCGACGTTGATTCTGAATCTGATCATGCCGGTCAATATCTTCCTGTCCTTTTACCGCAGCGTTTCCGTCGCGGTGTTAAAAGAAAGCCTCCTGTTGGTGCTGGCGGGTGTGATCGTGGTCGTGCTCGTGTTGGGAATGGCGCGGCTTTTGCCCAAGTCGATGCCGTTAGAAAAGAAGCGGATCGCGCAGTATTCGATGTTGATATCCAACGGCTCGCTGATCGGTCTGCCTTTGATCGAAGGGCTGTGCGGAAGCATGGGTGTTGTGTATGCGAACATCTTTATGATTCCGACGCGGATTCTGTCGTTTTCCTCCGGGGAGAAATATTTCAATACGGAGTGGAAGCCGGCAGGGGCGCTGTCCGTGATGAAGAAATTCTTTTTCAATCCGATCACGATCGCGATGATCCTGGGATTTCTGTTCAACCTGGCGCGGATTCCGCTGCCGGGCGGGCTGGACGCGGTGTTCAGTTCTTTGTCCGGATGCATGAGTCCGCTGGCGCTGTTGTTAGTCGGATCGACGCTGCTGGACAGGGAATCGACAAACGCGGGATTATCGAAGGATATCGTGCAGATCAGTCTGTTCCGGCTGATCATTGCGCCGTTTTTGACCTGGATCGTGGGTGTGGCGCTGCATTTAAGCACGCCGCAGCTGATCGCCGCCGTGCTGGTCAATGCGACGCCGGTCGCCTCCACGGCCACGATTTTCTGCCGCAAGTATAACGGCAATACCAGCTACACCAGCCGCTGCGTTTTCTTTTCCACGGTCTTTTCCCTGTTTACGTTAGTACTGGTTTCCGCTACAATGTCGATGGGATAAGGGGGAATTTTCCATGACGAGACGTCTTCAATTCAAGGTCGATCTGATTCACGGGCCGATCTTTCAAAGCTTGCTTTTCTTTGCGATTCCGCTGTTTTTTTCCAATGTGTTTCAGCAGTTATACAATACCGTCGATACGATGATCGTCGGCCATGCGCTGGGCGATTTGTCACTGGCGGCGATCGGTTCCTGCGCCGCGATTTATGATTTGTTGATCGGTTTTGCGTTAGGCATCGGCAACGGTCTGGCGATCGTGACGGCGCGCAGCTACGGCGCCAACGATACGGAGCTGCTTAAAAAATCGGTGGCGGCTTCGATCGTGATCGGCCTTTTGACTTCGCTGGTGCTGACAGTAGGCGCGGAAGTGATTTTAATGCCGTTGCTGAAAATGCTGGATACGCCGCCGGAGATCATCGCCGAGGCGTTCAGCTACATTTCGGTGATCACACGGTTCACGCTGGTCATGTTCGCGTATAATTTGTGCGCGGGTCTGCTTCGGGCGATCGGCAACAGCTTCATGCCGCTGGTCTTTTTAGTTTTGTCATCATGCCTGAACATCGGGCTGGATCTGTTTTTCATCACGCAGCTGAACATGGGCGTCGGCGGGGCGGCGGTCGCGACCGTCATCGCGCAGGGAATTTCCGTCGTCCTGTGTCTGATTTATATTTTGAAGAAAGCACCGGTCTTAATTCCGCAGCGCCGGCATTTTAAAGTCAAGCGGGGAATTTACGCGGAGATGTTAGGTCAGGGCTTGTCGATGGGCTTTATGGGCAGCATCGTTGCGGCGGGTTCCGTCGTGCTGCAGTATGGCATCAACAATCTGGGAACACTGGTGATTGCGGGCCATACCGCGGCGCGCAAGCTGTTCATGTTCTTCAATATGCCGTTCTCCGCCATGGCGATGGCGATTTCGACGTTTGTTTCACAGAACCGGGGCGCGGATCAGCGGACGCGGATTCTCAAGGCGATGCGGTGCTCTGTGCTGTATGATATCGCGATGGCCGCAGGAGTAACCGTGATTCTGTTGTTGTTCGCGCCGGCTCTGGTTCAGCTGATTTCCGGTTCGCAGGAGGCTGTCGTGCTGAACAACGGGGCCTTGTATCTGCGGGTGGTCGGACCGTTCTATGCCGTTTTAGGCGTCTTGTTGGAAACCCGGTATGCGCTGCAGGGATTAGGCGCCAAAATGATTCCGCTGGTGTCGAGTGTGATCGAGCTGTTGGGAAAGATTGTATTCGCGTTCGTGTTCATTCCGCGGTTTCAGTATCTCGCGGTCATTTTCTGCGAACCGGTGATCTGGTGTCTGATGACGGCGCAGCTGATTTACGCTTATGCTACCCATCCTTATATCCGAGGAGAAAAAGGAAAAGTGGAATTATCGGTTTAATC
>NZ_CFQZWI010000017.1:0-37863 GCF_986127675.1 Holdemania sp.
ATCTGCAGATTCCCGATTAATCGTGGTTATTTGCCCTGCGCCGCCGCGACGTTGTGTTCGCACATTGCATGCAGCGGCGTAGCTGGAATGACTTTAGAATTCTGTGTTCTGTCGGTCAGGCTGTCGGCACAGTACACTAACGAAAAGCCTTTCCATGACGCCCGCCGGTAATGAGCTTGGTGATAGGGGAAATGCCGATCCCGGGCGCTGTAGGTCGCGGAGCTGCAGTCGAGACAACCTTCTTCTCCGGCCAGAATCCGATCGCAGAGTTCGATCATGATTGTCAGGACTTCCGGTTTCAACGGTGAACCGTTATGACCGGTGCAGATCCAGTCAAATTCTTCACGCCGCAGATCAAGCCTGATCAACAATCTCCGGTAATCGCTCACGGTCGCCGCCGGCTCGCTGTGAAACTGCCCCGCTTTCTCCGCAAAGCCCGGCAGAAGCAGCACCTGATCCACGTCCAGTTCATCGCCGGCATAGAGGATTCTTTCCGTGTGATCAAAAATCATGATATTGCCCGGAGCGTGACAATCGCAAAGCAGAATTTCCAAGCACCGTTGTCCGAGTTTAAGAATCTGATGGTCCTGCACAAATACCGGCGTATAATCCAAATTCAGCTTCGCGGGATCCTCGTCCATCGCGTTGCAGCTGGACGCCGCCGTTCTTTCCGTCATATACACTTGATCAAATAAGCCGCATTGACCGGTATGATCAATATGGGCATGGGTGCAGATCACCGTCCTGACCGGTTTCTGAATTAAAGCTTCACAGAACTGACGAATCTGGACTTCCCCGCAGCCGCAGTCGATCAGCGCCGGGACCTCTCCGTCCAACAGATAACAGTCGCAGCCGCAGCCCCTTATCCGCCATGTCGTTTTTGTGATCGGTTCCGCCTGAATCATCCTCATGTCCTCCTTGTTTTTAACATTGGTTTTTCTCTTCTTTATTGTAAAGGGGAAAAGCTCAAATGCCAACTCGCAAAGGGAGAAATTCGCGGTGAAAGTCCCCGGGCTAGCGCGAATCCTCGCTGTGACATAACTTTCCCTGAACAAAAGAAAGAACAAAAGAAACAAGAAAAAAGATCGAAAACGGAAATGCTTTCGATCTCATATTCTTCTTCCTTACTTCGCCGCCTCGCGCGACTTCTGCGCGTGAGCTGGACGACGCCGGCGAGCTGGCCGATGACCGGCTGGTTTATTCGCCGGACTGGCTGGCGCCTGGTTCGGGGAAACCTCTGTTTTGGACTCTGCCGCCTGCGGCTGGACCGTAGTTTTAGCCTCAGGATCCTTGACGACCGGAATCGTATACCGGATCAGTTTTTCGATATCCTTCAAATAAGCGCGTTCATCGTTCTGGCAGAAGGAGATCGCAATCCCTTCCTGCCCTGCCCGGGCTGTCCGGCCGATCCGGTGAACATAGGTCTCGCTGATATTGGGAATGTTGTAATTGATGACATGGGAAAGCTTCTCAATGTCAATGCCGCGCGCCGCGATGTCGGTCGCCACCAGCACCTGGATCTCATGATTCTTAAATGCGGCCAGCGCTTTCTGCCGGGCGTTCTGCGATTTGTTGCCATGGATCGCCATCGCCTGAACTTGCCCCTTGGTTAAAAAGCGGACGACGCGGTCAGCTTCATGTTTGGTCCGGGTAAAGACCAGCGCGGAGGTGACTTCCTCCTTCTTCAAGACCCGCAGCAGCAGGTCGTTCTTTTCGTGCTTTTCCACATAGTACACACGCTGTTCGATCTTTTCAATCGGCGTGGATACCGGCGTTGCTTCCACGCGGACTGGATTCTTCAGCAGCGAAGCGGCCAGCCCGGCGATCTCTTTCGGCATCGTCGCCGAGAACAGCAGCGTCTGCTTTTTGTTCACCAGCAGCGCGCTGACGCGTTTTACATCGTGGATAAAACCCATGTCCAGCATCCGGTCGGCTTCGTCGAGCACAAAGATTTCCACCTGGCTCAGATCCAACAGACGCTGGCCGACCAGATCGAGCAGACGGCCCGGCGTCGCGATCAGAATATCCGCGCCCTTTTTCAGCTGATCGACCTGCGCGCCCTGCTTAACGCCGCCGAAAATCACGACGGTCTTCAACGGCAGGCCCTGACCGTACAGCTGGAAGTTATCCACAATCTGGATCGCCAGCTCGCGGGTCGGGGTCAGCACCAGCGCCTTGATCGCCCGCTTGCCTTTCTGCGGCTGTTTCATCAGCTGGTCGAGAATCGGCAGTGCAAACGCTGCAGTTTTGCCTGTGCCGGTCTGCGCCAGCCCCAGCAGATCGCGCCCCTCCAAGACCGGCGGGATCGCTTTCTGCTGAATCTTGGTCGGGGTCGTATAGCCCATCCGCTGGCAATTTTTCAAGATTGACGGATGGATTGGTAATTCGTTAAATTTCATGGTTCACTCTTTCTATTCCTAATTCAAAAACAGTGCTTCGGCGCACTGTCAGGATGTCATAACACAATTATGCATCAAGAAATGGGACTTACGGTACATAGTATAGCTCATCTTCGTCTATTTTACCAGAAAAAAGCGCGGAACCCCTTTTCCTGCAGCGCCTCCGCTCCTAAAAACAGGACGGCTTCATTGTCAAAATCCATGCCGCAAGAAACGAACAGTCCCGGAATGATCGCGATTGCCATCAGGCTTATTTCCCGTTACAATAAAGGCGCAAGCTCACAAAAAAGGATGGATTCTGTCCGGTGTCCGGTCCTGAAATCTGCGTCCAGCAAAACGTGGAAAAAGAAAATATCATCGCCGGCTGCTGTCAGGAAAGTATGTTACAAGCAGCTCTTTTGGGGTGCGATGGGATTTTCCACAACGATTTTTCGTTGATCAACAAGCGTTTCCCAGGCGTTTTCGAGGAAAAAGCGTTCCTCGCTGCCCCTCAAGCTCATTCCCACGGTTAAAAATCCGAAAAGAAAGGACAAAATTCATGAAAAACTTTATTTCTCAGATCCAAACCCGGCCGGCCTTATATCAACAGAGTCAGGCGAATATCTGGACTGATCCCTATCTGTCGCAGAAAATGCTCGAAGCTCATCTGGATGAAACGACCGATGGCGCGACACGCCGGGGAGACTTCGTCAGGCAATCCGCAGCCTGGATCGCATCCCAGCTGCCGCCGGATCAGTATCCCCAGCTTCTGGATTTAGGCTGCGGGCCGGGAATCTATGCGGAGCTCTTTGCCCGGCAGGGATATCAAGTTTCCGGAATTGATTTCTCCGTCCGCTCGCTGGATTACGCGAAGCAGTCCGCGGCAGAAAAAGGCCTCTCGATCCAATATCGTCAGGGGGATTACACCCAGATCGAATTCGGCGGGCCATTCCATGTGATCACGCTGATTTATTGTGATTTCGGCGTGCTGATGCCTTCCGCCCGAACAGCCTTATTAAAGCAGATCTACGCTTCCCTGCTTCCCGGCGGTGTTTTTCTGTTCGACGTGTTTACACCGCTGAACTATGAGGGCAAGCCTGAAACGAAGCGTTGGTTCGTTGAAGAACAAGGCTACTGGAGCGAGGAGCCGGCGTTGGTCCTGCACGCGTTTTATCGGTATGATCAGGACGCTTCGTATTGTAACCAATATGTCACGATCAAGCCTGACGCGTACACAATCTATCACGTCTGGGAACATGGATTTACCGCTGCAGAATTAGAGCGGGATTTGACCGCGGCGGGCTTTCAGTCCGTTACGTTTTATGGCGATGTGGCAGGCGGGCCGCTGGAAAAAGACAAAACAACGCTGTGTGTGCTGGCAAAAAAGGAATGACGGCTGCGAAAAAAGAACCAATACATTGTCAAAGGATAAGAAGGAAGACCGCTGACTACCACTCTTATCCTGTGACGCGCTGTCCCTTGTTCGCCGCTATGCGAGCCAGCGCTATCCCCAAAACGGATTTTCCGCCTATCCTCGTCTCATGCGGTATCCTGAATTTAAAAATTTTTACAAAAATAACGCAAAAAAATGTCACACAAAGAATTCCCTTCCGTCTAATTATTGAAAGGAGAAATTCAGATGGACAATCAAACTCAACCGCTATCCCCCGCTTTGATTGAGGAGGTGCTGGCGCATAAACCACAGGCCGCGGCAGAATTAGTCCGGCAGCTGCAGACGCCGATCTTTAACCTGGCGCTGCGGATGCTTGGTAGCGTGGCTGACGCCGAAGACGCAACGCAGGAAATCCTGCTTCTGGTTTTGGAAAAACTGCCGGGCTTCCGCGGGGAAAGTGCCTTAAGCACCTGGGTCTACCGGCTTGCGGTCAACCGGCTGATCGACGAAAAGCGCTCGATGTTCGCCACGCATCCGCTGAGCTATGAGGCCTATGCTCAGGATATTCAGGCATACCAGAAAGAATCGCAGCGGGAAGATAAGCAGATTCTGGCCCGGGAACTGAAATATTCGTGTACCAACGTCATGCTTCAATGTCTGAAGCCGCAGGATCGCTGCATCTTCATTCTGGGCACAATGTTTAAAGCCGACAGCCGGCAGGCGGCGGAAATCCTGAACTTAACGCCGGAAGCTTACCGCCAGCGGTTATCCCGCGCCCGTCGGAAAATGGCCGATTTCATGTCGCAGTATTGTTACCTGGCTTCCGGCGGCTGCCGCTGCACCTGCCGGATCGACTTTGCGATTGGCACGCGCCGGCTGGATCCGAACAATCTGGAATATTCCAAGCTGCCGACAGCTGAACCGCAGGTTTTACATCAGCATTTAGAAGCGATGGAAAAAATTGAGGAACACATGACGGTATTCGATACCCTGTCCGCCTACGCGCTGCCGGAAGAAAAGCGGCAGAAATTACAGGAAGTGGTCGCTTCCGTCTGGATGGAGAAAGTATGTCAGAATTAAATTTTGATCTGGCCCTGACGCAGCAGTTTCTTGGCGATCTGGCCCGCAGCAACAGTCTGGACTGGATGCATGCGCATCAGACAGAATACAAGCTGGCGCGAAAACAATTTGAAAATCTGGCCCGCGCAGTCAACGAACAGCTTGCGGTAAACGACCCGCGGCATCTGGACATCGACATTTCCCGCCGGATCAGCCGGCTGAACCGGGACACCCGGTTTTCCAACGATAAGTCGCCCTACAACCCGGTCTTCCGGATTCATTGTTCTCCCTGGGGATCCCAGCCGATTCCCTGCGATCTGTTCCTCGCTCTGACACCCGCTGCCTTGCTTGTGGGCGGCGGCTTGTTTGCTTCGCAGTTTGCGGAAGCGACCATGCTGGTCCGTCAGGCAATTCTGGAACAAGCTGACGTTTTCAGCGCGCTGATCCAGACGCCGGACTTCGCCGTCTGTCTGCCGGTTAAAGGAGAAAGCCTGAAACGAGTGCCGAAGCCATTTCCTGCCGATCATCCGCTGGCGGATTATCTGAAGATGAAGTCATGGTATCTCGAATGCTACATCGAGGGCAATCAGTCCGCTTCAGAAGTCGTCGGTCAGATCGTAAGACTGGCTGAAACCATGCGGCCGTTCAACGAATTCCTGAACCGCGCGCTGGCTTCCTTCACGATGCCGCAGCGCTGAGACCGTCCTCATTGAATCGTTATAAAAGCCGGGGATCTCGGATACTCCCGGCTTTTCTTCTCTGTTCTATTTCGTCAGGCTCGTATTTTACCAACCTTTGGAACAATAAGCTTATAACGGATTCCTTTTCACTCAATCTTCTGCCGGAGCCTCGATCAGGGTAAACTGAAATCCCTCGTCCAATTTAACGAATCGGCAATCAGGAAATACTTTGCTTAAATAGTGGACCATGCCGGCCATGCCTTCCATCTCATTGGTAGAATGATGGCAGAGAATGCAGGGAATTTTGGCATCCAGACACCATTGCAGATCGATCCAGTTCGTGAAGCCATCGTCAGCCAGGATCATGCAATCCACATTCTCCAGCATCATCACCTGCGAATTCATCGCTGCGCCGACGCCCATGCCTAATTTCGTTACCCGCTGATCCGGATTCCCCAGAATTTCCACATAACCGCAGCCATGCGGCTTCAAGGCTTTCGCCAGTTTTTCCGCCAGCTCTGAAACGGTTTCCTTCTCAATCGCCGCGTAATGATAAAAAGAGGAAACCGGGCGTTCGTCAAAGGGAATCCCGGTACTGCGCGCCAGCGAATCCGCCACACCGTAGAATGGAAACTGATCCCAGCCGTCATGACAGCGGTATATGGTAATCTGATGTTTTTGGCAAAGCTTGATCTTTTGATCGCGCAGGTCTTTCATCGTCTTATACGGCGCGGTTGTTTCCACATAGAGGCAATTTTCGTGTGAAATGATAAAATGAATATCCTGTCGGATGCATTCCTCGATCACTTTCATCGTTGCGACCCAGCAGACAGCCACTTGACTGACCTCGGAACTCCCTCCCTCAATCAGGATAAAATCCCGGGTTTTGCGGTAATCCACCCAGGGCGTATGACTTTGAATATGATCAATTATTGTTTGTATTTGCATAAACGAACCTCCTTTGTTTTCATTATAAGCCGAAATCGGTGTCCGATCTTATCAATTTGACTCTATTGTATTTTTTTCAATGTTCTCTCTGATTTCATGCGTCCATCATTATTGCATCACTTTCTTACAAAATCCGCGGCGCTCTATGTTTCTGTCATAAAATCTTATATAATTTCCTTAAAAGAAATGAGGATCCGTAATGGAATTCAAATTTGTAACCTTAACGCCGGATAATCTTGCATCCGAGCATCTCAGCTGCATTATCCGCACGAAAAAAGCACATCCGGGAGTGGAAGCCAAACGCCGGTGGCTGGCTGAGCGGCTTCCGGAGGGCCATATTTTCCGCAAACTGGACGCAAAAGAAAAAGAAACAGCCTTCATTGAATACGCGCCGTTAGAAACTGCCTGGGTTCCGATCAACGGCGATCATTATCTCTATCTCTACTGTCTCTGGGTTACCGGCAGCTTCAAGGGAAAAGGGATTGGTCAGGCTTTGATGGATTCCTGTCTGGCTGACGCAAAACGTCAGGGGAAAGCCGGCGTCTGCATGCTGGGGTCGCACAAACAAAAATCCTGGCTGTCCGATCAGGCATTCGCCAAGAAACAGGGCTTTGAAGTCGTCGATCAAACTGAAAACGGCTATGAGCTTCTGGCTTTGTCGCTGGATGGAACAAAACCGCGATTCATGGAAAACGCTAAACAAATGCGAATTGAGAATCAGGAATTAACACTCTTTTATGACGATCAATGTCCGTTTATCGCGCAATCTATTGAAAGGGTTAAGAAAGAGTGTGAAACTCAGGCTATTCCGTTGACGCTCAGGCATGTTGATACCTTGGAAAAAGCCAAAGCCCTGCCCTGTGTTTTCAACAACTGGGCCTGTTTCTACAAGGGAAAATTTGAAACGGTGAATTTGCTTAACCCTGAGATGCTGAAAAGAATATTAAAATAACAGGACAGGATTTCATAAATCATTTATTCACTTACCGCAAACGAACGTTGAGTTTCTCAGCGTTCGTTTTCTATTTTCAGCTTTTATTTCTTGATTGAATTGTCCAAAAAAAGTGCCGCAATCATCACAAAGAAAACCGGCGCTGATCTGTCCGCCACTTCTCGAATACGAGATCGTGTCTGACAGGGATCGCTTTTTCAAGCATCCCTGCACCTAAAGTCTATTCCTTCTTGAGTTAGTTCATGGCCGTGGTTGTTTTCACAATCTTCATTTCTCTAGTAAATAAATTTTTGTATATCTTTTCCCTTTGTTTCTTCTCTGTATTTAAAAATGTTCTGAAAGCAACCTGTTCAGGTTCAATCAACTCAAACGTGCCATGTTTATGTAATTAAGCATATCCGCTCATTTTTCGCTTAGTTTCATTCGTTTTCACAAAAGATCCCAGGTAATCTTAGCTTTCTTCTGTTTCCAGCAAGGCTATTTCTACTTTTGCGCAATATTAATAGTGTAGGGTCTTTGATGAAGCGGCTGCCCGTCCGGGATGGATCTTTCTTTGGATTCATTTGTTTTTCGAGCTGGATTGTTCAGCTCTGGAAAGGAGGGGCTTTCTATGAATTTTTTCATGGAACTCTTGTTTTCTCTCTCTTTTTCTGAATGGATGTTGATGATTCAAACAACGATCATGATCATTGAATGCAGAATCAGAATTATAGAATTCAAAAGAAAAAACGCCGTCATCCGTCACAAAGATCACCGGCGTTTATCTGTCCACAGCTTCTCTTCGATGAAGAGATAGCTTACGACGGGTGCCGCTTTTTCAAGCGTCCCTACACCCTTAGTATATTCCGTTCCTGAGTTATTTCAAGGGCGTGCGGTTATTTTCATAATTTTCATTTTCAGACACTTTGCTCCATAAAAAAACCGGACAGCGATGCTGGCCGGAATGATTCGTTCTTAACGCAGATCTTCCTGCGTCGTAATCTTGATATTTTTATACGATCCCAGCACCGCGTACACCGCTTCGCCGGTTAACAGTTCTACGACCTGCGCGTCGTCGGTCGCCTGTACCTTTTCCTGACGCGCCTTGCGGTACGCCCGCAGAATCAGCGACGTCTTAAACGCCTGCGGCGTCTGCGCCTGCACCAGCTGGCTGCGGTTCGGCGTTTCCTTAATCTTTCCGTCTTCAATGACCTTGATCGTATCCTTGCACGGCACCGTCAACAGACAAGCGTCATGCTCGCTTAAGCTCTGGCAGAGCCGGTCCAGACATTCCTGTTCCAGAAACGGCCGCGCGCCGTCATGGATCAGCACATAATCCTCACTGACCGCCATTAATCCGTTGAATACGCTCTCCTGACGGGTTGTGCCGCCTTCCACAAACACAACGTTCCCCCGTTGTGTCCGGTTGCGCATACAGCGCACGTAATCCTCACGCTGAGTCACAATCACGATTTGTTTGCACCGTGAGTCCGCCTCGAAAATGCTCATCGTCTTTTCCAAAACATTCTTTCCGTCCGCAAAGGTGTAGAACACCTTGTTGTAGCCAAGATTCATCCGGCGCCCCTGTCCGGCAGCCACGATCAATGCTGAATATTCCATCCTGTTCCCTCTTTTTCGCCCTTATGGTAGTGTTTATTTTATCACACCCCGATAAGTCCGGCAATGGACTGAACCGGATTTCACAAATCCCGGCGGATTTTTACAGGATTCAGCCCGCGGATTTTTTAAAATGCCGCGTTAGATAAGAGCGAATCTGACGATCGATCTTTTCCGGGTCTTCCCCTTCCACATCAAACGGCGTATCCTCGCCCAGCTCCATTGCCAGCTGCGGCAGTTTGCGCGTCATCTCCTGATAACGCCGCCGCGCCAGCGTCTCCATTTCCGTGCTGTCCAGCGTCCGGAAATCCAGAACTGCATCGGCCAGCGCCGTCCAGCCTTCCTCTTCGGTTTTTACCGTCACTGCCTGATAGCCCAATCCGGACACGGCGTGACTTTGTTCGCTGTCC
Source organism: Holdemania sp. (assembly GCF_986127675.1). Classification (NCBI taxonomy): domain Bacteria; kingdom Bacillati; phylum Bacillota; class Erysipelotrichia; order Erysipelotrichales; family Erysipelotrichaceae; genus Holdemania; species Holdemania sp. Next base: position 9,417 of record NZ_CFQZWI010000017.1, read on the forward strand.
AGAAGTATCAGACAATGCCGCAGATCCACCTTCCGCCCCGCTTCTTCCTCGATCATTCCCTGTTCGATGCCTTTGCGCAGGATCGCCGCACATTCCGGACGGGCAGCGTCCAGATTGCGGATCAACAACAGCGAATAGGGCGAACGCCGCAGTTTCTCCAGCCACAGCGAATATTGTTGATCTACGCCATGAACGAAGCGATAACCAGCCTGACTGTCCTGGTAATCCATCATATCTACTTCAATCCGCCGCTCGTTTTGACCAAAGTACAGCTGCGCCAGCACCTTCGCCAGCCGCTGCTTCAAGGAAAACTGCTTTCCGCAAAGCAGCCATACGCCTAACGGACGTTCCTGTACGACGCCCAGCTCCATCCACTGCAGCTGCTGATCAATCTGCGTCAGAATGTCTTCCTGACCGATCAGCTCCATGCGCAGCCGCTGCATCACCCGGTCCTTGCGGCAGCGGTCCTGTAACGGCACATCGGTGAGTTGTTCTAAAATCTGATCAATATCCCGCTGCTCCACTTCTTCACGACAATCCATCCGCGCGCTGGCGCAGGCCAGATCAATGACATCCAGCGCCTTGTCCGGCAGCTTGCGCGAGGGCATGAAATATTGTGTGCTTTCCATCAGCGGGCCAACCAGCCTGAACGGAAATCGAATCTGATGATGCTGCTCGTATTCGGGAATCTTCGCTTCGATCATCCGCCGGGCGGAATCCAGATCCGGCTCTTCAATCATGACCGGCTGAAAGCGCCGCTGCAGCGCCCGATCCTTTTCAATGAACTTCAGATATTCATCATAGGTCGTCGCGCCGATGCAGCGGATTTCTCCGCGCGCCAAAACCGGTTTCAGCACACCGGCCACGTCGATCGAACCCTCCGCCTTGCCGGCGCCGATGATCTGATGAATTTCGTCAATAAAAAGAATGACCTGGGGAAATTGCCGCAGGGCATCCAGGATTTTCTGAATCTTCTCTTCAAACTCGCCGCGGTACTTTGTACCTGCCACCAGACCGTTGACGCTCAGTTCAAAGATGACGCTGCCGCGCAGACAATCCGGCACCTCATTCTCGTCGATGCTTTTGGCCAGCTGTTCCACCAACGCCGTCTTGCCGACGCCCGGATCCCCCAAAAGCAGCGGATTCGCTTTTTCCTTACGGCACAGGATCCGGATGATCGAATTCATCTGCGCCTGCCGTTCAACGATATTGGAAGGCCGGCGGGTCATCCACTGGTTCAGGTTGCGCAGCTCGCGGATGGCATTCAGACTTTCGATATCCTGCCGGTTCAGCTCCGCGATCAATCCGGCGATATCCACATCATACCGTCTCAACAGCTCCGAAGCGACGTTATTGGGTGTTTCCAACAATGTCCGCGTCAACATTTTCAGCGTGATCACCGGCGGCGTGGAACGGGCCGCTTCCACCAGACATTTCTCCAGAATTTCCTGGACAGTCTGCGTATATTCCGTCTGTCTTGTTTCTTCCTCATTAAAACCAAACAGCACCTGAATATCCTCTTTCAGCTGTTCGGCGGTAATTCCGCGTTCGCTCAGCAATTTCTGCAGCGCGGAGTTGTCCGTCTGCAGAATGCCGATTAATAAATGCTCCGTCCCGATAAAGGTGTTTTTCATCTGCCGCGCCACCGTGCGGGCAGCCTGGATCGCCTTTTGAGCCTGAGGATCAAAATTGGTTTTCATCCTCGCGATTCCTCCTTCCAAACCGTTGAACTTCCCAGTTCAAGTTCAGTGATAGTATTGCCCCGGCCCGAGATCACTACACCACGGCCGTCTGTTCCAATTTTTAGGATTTCCCCTGGCGTTTTCAACATGCTTCATTTCAGTTTATCATCCAGGGAGAAAACTTATGCCCGGATCTTCGCTTTGTCCCTGCCTGAATCGCTTTCAAATTATGAAACTGAAATGAAACCAGGTAAGTTTACCTCACTTTTTTTCGAATAAATTATGAAAATCGTTCCAATCGCGATTTCTTTATGACTTCTGGACAAAAACATTTTATAATGGAAGCAATGGCCCGTAAAAGGCAGACATGAAGCGAGGTGAAAACATGATCGTTACAACCAAAACCGGGGATCAGGGAACGACCGGGATTCAGGGTGAGCGGATTTCCAAAGCAGATCCGTTAATCGAAGTCCTGGGCGATCTGGACGAACTGAGCGCTGAATGTCTGTTGCTAGCCAGCGGATTTGCCAGATATAGAAAACCGATGGAACAGATCGTGAACCAGATCAGCGCCGCCAGCGCGAAGTTGGCCGGGTATGGCAGCGCGGATTTGGAAAGTTATACCCGGAAGCTGGAAACGGAAATTTATTCGCGGGTCTCAGCGGCTGGTGAATTCCGGTTTCATTATCCAATCGACAATTCCGAAAGCGCGATGCTGAATCGGCTGCGGGCAATCAGCCGGCGCGTCGAGCGGCATTGGTGGAAGCTGCAGGAAACCCGGAAGACAGATCCGTCGCTGGGCGTCTATCTGAACCGGATCAGCGATTATTTTTACGCGCTGCAGATTCAGAGTGCGAAGGGTTCGGAAATTTAAGCATAGGAGGAAGCATTCATATTATGGGATATCGCAAGGAAACAATCGCTAAACTCAATCAGGACATCCGGGAATTTTTTCCCTATTTAACTGAAATCCAACCGGAAGATCACACGATCCATTCCGGTGTTTCACGGCTGGTCATGCTTGACCGCTACGCCCAAAAGGACCGCGAACTCAGAACGCTGGGCATCGGCGACATCGTGCTGACCGTCATCAAAGAGGACCCGAAATATCCGGCCCGGGGCGTCGGCGTCGTCAAAGCGATCGACTGGGAAAATGAGAGCGTGACGATTGAAATTGAAGAAGAATTCCGCGGTACGCTGGAAGACGAGCAGGAGTCGATCACGGGGATGATCCGCCGGCCGTTTGCGGAAATCGACAAGCCGATGGAAATTTACTATGAACAAATCGCGCGCCGGGTCGGCACCGCGCTGGCGGAGCCGGAAACCGATGAAGAACAGCGGAAAAAATATGCCGGCTTGTTTACTGAACAGTTAAAGAAACTCAACGTCATCCCGGCCGGACGCGTCTTGTTCGGCGCGGGCAGCGGTACGCAGGTTACCTATTTCAACTGCTTCGTTATGCCGTTTGTCGAGGATTCCCGCGGCGGCATTGCGGAACATCGCAAGGAAGTCATGGAAATCATGTCCCGCGGCGGCGGGGTCGGGACCAACGGTTCGACACTGCGTCCGAAGCATGCCCCGGCCAAAGGCGTCGGCGGCCGCAGCAGCGGTGCGGTCAGCTGGCTGAACGACATCGCCAACCTGACCAATCTGGTCGAGCAGGGCGGTTCGCGGCGCGGCGCGCAGATGATCATGTTGGCGGACTGGCATCCGGACATCATCGAGTTCATCATTTCCAAAATGCAGAATCCGCGCGTGCTGAAATGGCTGAGTGAAAACAGTAAAGACGAACAGGTACGCGAACTGGCTCAGCGCAAACTGAAATTTATTCCGCTTTCCCGGCTGGAACGGCAGATGCTGGAAACCTTGATCGAAAGCAAAAACACGCCGGCTGACGTTCTGGACTATGCTCAGCAGACACTGTTGGAAGGCGGTCGTCTGGAAGTGGTCAATCCGGAATTCTTAAGCGGCGCCAACATTTCCGTAACACTAACCGACGAATTTATGGAAGCGGTGGAAAAGAACGGGACCTTTGATCTGCGGTTCCCGGACATCGCCAATTATACCCCGCAGCAGAAAGAAGCCTACGATACCCATTGGCACAAGATCGGCGACGTCCGCGAGTGGGAAGCACTGGGTTATCCGATCAAGACCTACCGCACGATCCACGCCCGCGATCTGTGGGATCTGATCTGCTTCTGCGCGACCTACTCGGCGGAACCGGGCATCTTCTTCATCGACAACGCCAACAAAATGACCAACGCTAAAGCCTATGGTCAGAAAGTCGTCGCCACCAATCCATGCGGGGAACAGCCGCTGGCGCCGTATTCCGTCTGCAACCTGGCCGCCGTCAATCTCGCCAACTTCGTCGACAAGAAAGACGGCCGGATCCTGTTTGATGAACTGGCGGAAACGGTCGCACTGACCGTGCGGATGCAGGACAACGTCATCAACAGCACCCCGTATTTCCTCAAGGCCAACGAAAATCAGGCGCTGGGCGAACGGCGCGTCGGTTTGGGCGTCATGGGCCTGCACGACATGTTGATCTGGAACCGCAAGCGCTATGGCTCGCCGGAAGCGCTGGAAACGATCGATCAGGTCTTCCACTGCATCGCCCGCGCGGCTTATCAGACGTCGGTCGAGCTGGCGAAGGAAAAAGGCAGCTTCCCGTTCTTTACCAGCGGTGAAGCGTTCATCAACACCGGATACATGAAGCAGATGGACGAGGACATCCGGCAGTCCATCCTGAAATACGGAATCCGGAATTCGCATCTGTTAACGATTGCCCCAACGGGTTCGACCGGCACGATGGTCGGCGTCTCCACCGGTCTGGAACCGTATTTCAGCTTCTCTTACTTCCGTTCGGGACGGCTGGGCAAGTTCATCGAAGTCAACGCGGCGATCGTCGATCAGTGGCTGGCGCTCAATCCGGGCTACACCCGCGATACGCTGCCGGAGTTCTTCGTCAGCGCGATGGAGCTGACGCCGGAAGAACACGCCGATACCCAATGTGTAATCCAGCGCTGGATCGATTCCTCCATCTCCAAGACAGTCAACGCCCCGCGGGGCTTCTCGGTTCGGCAGGTTCAGCACATCTATGAACGGCTGTACGCGGGCGGCGCAAAAGGCGGGACGGTGTACGTTGACGGTTCACGTGATTCCCAGGTACTGACCTTGAGCAACGAGGAAGAAAACAGCTGGGATCAGATGGATATTGAGCGTGATTTCGGTGTTCCGGTTAAAAAGACGCAGGAAGCGGAAAAGAAAACCGATCTGCGCGCGGACCGGCAGGACCGCAATATCGGCGTGGAGGTCGGCGATATCTGCCCGATCTGCCTGGAAGGCATCGTCGAAGAAATCGGCGGCTGCAATACCTGCACCAACTGCAACGCACAGCTGAAATGCGGCTTGTAGACGTCTTCTCCTGCTTTGTTTTCCATTCAAAAAGCTAAAAAAGGATTGCGTACTGTGATGACCTGATCACGGTACGCAATCCTTTTGTTTATTCGGCAAGAAACGGCAGCAGCTGGTCCAGCGCGGTTTCCCAGATCTTCTGGTCATGTTCCCAATCCCCATTCATGGCGGGATCGTGATATCTCAGTTCGCCAAGATAAAAGCAGTCGTCGTGTTTGACATGAAACTGACCGCGGACAGTCTGGCCCACCTGTTGATAGTCCAGGATCGCCGCCGTTGACCCAAGCCAGCCCAGCTGCCGCTCTGGCCCCAGCCAGGTAATCATTTTTGACAGCGGCATAACCGAACTCAAATCGCGGTCGCTGATATAAAGCTCCAGCGAGATTCCGCGGCCGTCCGGGCTGTTTCCCTTTCCTTCATACAGAAGACCAATCGGCTGAGGCGTTTGGGTAAAATGAGCGGCGTAGTCAATGGTATAACATTCCCCCCGAAAGTCCACCTCGGCAACCGCCGGCGCAATTTCACGGTTCAGCTCAGCGCGGAACACTTCGTTGATCAGCGTGATATCAAGGCCAACTTTCTCACGCAGCCAAACGCGGGACAGCGTGATCGGCGTCAGTGAATACGGATGGTGACTTAAAGTTTTAAACGTCCAGAACCCGGCGGTGTAGAGAATCATCAGCGCAATCAGCGCGATCTCCAGTTTTTTCCACTTCATACCTCAACCTTCATTTCTTTTAAACCCCGGGGCAGCGGGAAGCATCCGGAGCATAATTCAGACGCCTCTGCGCAGCTTTTTCTTATCCGGCCTGGCTCCCTTGCTTTTTACATTGCCCAAGCTGACAGATCTATCGTGGTCATCGGCTGGTCCGTACGGACGCTCACGTTGATTTCAATACCGAAATTCATCGTCGTCCCTTCGGCTTCGCTGGTCGCGTCGATGGCGATCAGTCCGCCGGTCATCTGATAATCCTTCGAGATCTGGAAGCTCATCTTCCATTGGTTTAAAGTCACCGTCTGATCAATCGTTTCAAATTGCCGCTGCAATTCCTGCAGGGCGTCCAGATCGGGTTCGGCATCGCCTAAAGCCCCTAACAAATCCGCCAGCTCGGCAAAGCTCTGCGCTTCATAGATCAGCTCATAACCGGTCCCGGTTTTCTTCACGGAGAAAGCGTTAACCATCTTCTCCATATTCCTGTTCTGCTGAAGTTCCTGGATCGTTTCCGGCGTGTAAGCGTAAGGCTGGCTGCTGCGTTCGCCATTTACTTCGCTGTACATCATCTGATCCTGAACACAGTATTTCATATCCATGGATTGCCCCATAAACGAGGTTGTAAAACTAAAGTAAACGACAGGTTCGCCCTGTTTCTCTGCCGGCTGCGTCTGGATGACGAGATCCATCGGAAATTCCAGCGTCATTCCCTGCGTGGTCATCTTCAGCTGACCGTTCATGGCGACGGATTGAACCGCTTCGCTTTCCATTTGCTTCGCCTGGACTTTTGCCATAATCTCAGACGCGCTTTCTGTTTTAGCACAGCCGCTGAGAGCCAGGCAAAGCCAGACTGCCAGCCAAAGAATCCTGCTTTTCTTCATTTTTCTCATGTTCTGTTCCTTTCTCCTCCTCAAATTCTGCGTATTGCAAGCTCCCTGCCGCAGATCATTCAAGGTATTCTTTACTTTAAGCATAGCATATTCTTACTTCAATTCCGACATCGAATCGTTGCGGAAACTGGAAAATTTATGAAATCGTCAGAAACGGACTTTCTATTTTCTTAAATCTTTGTTTAAAATCAAAATAAAAACGACGCGAAGAGCGTCGCTTTCTTCACAGACTTGTTTTCTCTGCTTCGGCTTAAGCGTGAATCTGTTCGTGCTCCACCGCGCGGAAGAAGCGGAAGAACAACGTGATTGTGACCAGTACGGAAATTGTATCGGCAATCGGTTCCGCGACGAATACTGCAAACACCTTATTCTCAAAGAAATTCGGCAGAATATAGATCAGCGGAATCAACAGGATAATCTTTCGCAATAACGCCAGAAAGGTTGAAATCTTGGCGTTGCCCAGCGCGATGAAGGTTTGCTGGCAAGCCAGCTGCGCGCCCATTAAGAACACAGCCGCGATATAAATCCGCAGCGCCCAGACCGTAATTTGCGTCAGCGCCGGATCGCCGGTAAAGATCGCCGCAAACATCTGCGGGAACAGCATGCACAGCACCCACATGACGGAGGAATAAACCAGACAGCTCACCAGCAGCAGATGGAACGCTTTCTTCACCCGGTCAATATTTCCCGCGCCATAGTTGAAGCTGATGATCGGCTGCGCGCCCTGGGTTAAGCCCTGCAGCGGCAGCATCGAGAACTGCATGACGCTGGACAGGATCGTCATTGCGCCGACCGCCAGATCGCCGCCGTATTTCAATAAGGAGGAATTAAAGCACAGCACTAACAGACTTTCCGTTGACTGCATGATAAACGGCGCAACGCCCAGCGCCAGCGCCGGGAACAGGATCTTGGCGTCGATGCTGAAATATTTCGGATGCAGCTTGAGCTGACTTTTTTTACCGCTTAAAAACTGCAGCACCCAGACGGTCGAGACAGCCTGCGACAGCACCGTCGCCAGCGCCGCCCCGCGCACGCCCATATGGAAGCCGAAGATCAGAACCGGATCGAGCACAATGTTGGTGATCGCACCGATGACGACCGTCAGCATGCTGACGCGGGAAAAGCCCTGCGCGGAAATAAAAGCGTTCATGCCCAGCGTCAGCTGAACGAAAATTGTACCGGCCGCGTAAATCATCATATACGCTTTGGCATAAACGATCGTGTTCTCACTGGCGCCGAACATCATTAACAACGGCTCGCAGAAGATCATCGTGACTGCCGTCAGGGCAAGGGCGGTGATCACTAACGCCGTAAAGCAGTTGCCTAAAATCTTATTGGCCTGTTCGTTATCACCTTTGCCCATCATGATCGAGGCCCGCGGCGCGCCGCCCATGCTGACTAAGGCCGCAAAAGCGGAGATAATCATGATTAACGGGAAGGCAACGCCGACGCCGGTTAACGCCGCAGCGCCTGAGCCTGGAATATGGCCGATATACATCCGGTCGACCATGTTGTAGAGTGCGTTGACGACCTGGGATGTGATCGCCGGAACCGCCAGCGCAAAAAACAAGCTTCCGATGCGGTCCTTCCCTAAATTGGTTTCTTTCGATTGAAGCATAATTCGTCCCCTTTCCGATTGGTCATCGCTTCGATGTTCGCATAAATCTGATGCTGAACCCGGGTATACACCGCCAGTTCTTCCTCGCTGATATTCCGGGTCACCGCTTCGGAAAAGCGTGTCTGATTGACGCGCATCTGACCGATTACCGGAGCGGCTTTCTGCGGCAGCCTGAGGTGCAGGATCCGATGATCCTTCGCGTCTTCCTCGCTGGTCAGATAGCCCCGGCGCATCAGCGTATCCACGCTGCGGCAGACCAGACCTTTGGATACGCCCAGAGTGACGGTCAGCTCTTTGGCGGTGTTGATCGACGGGTTGTTGGACAGGAAGATCAGCACGTTCATTTCATTGGGAGAAAAAGCTTCGTCCGCGATGGAATGAACGCAGAAACGGCTGTAAGCCTCGCGCAAACGGGCATAGCCTTTCAGCATCTGTTCGACGTTGAAGATGGGTATTCGTATTTTACTCATCAGCGTTTCTCCTTGGCAATTAGTTTACTTGTATACGATCATTCCTAAGTATACTCCGGATCTGCCGCAAGTCAAGCGCTCTTTTCCCTTATCTCTATTCTTTTCCCGACCAATATGTTCCCATACCGAAGATCTCTTTATCTGACAAAAAGCACGCAGATCCTGGGATTGAACGCTGTCCGGCAAAGTCCTCCCGCGGCTGAAGCCGTTCTTTTTCGAACAGACGTTCCTGGGTACAGAGAAGAAAAAGCGGCTGATTTGTATTTTTATCAACCGCTCTCTGATTCGCTGAAATCACTGAACATCTTTCCTATCAGAATTCTCATCGTCTTAAAACTTGTTTTGTTACAAATAACGGGCCGTCGCGCTTTTCATTTCGGCTTTGAATGCCTGCGGCGTACCGGCGAACATCAGCTGCCCGCCCTGATCGCCGCCCTGCGGTCCCAGATCGATCACCCAGTCGCACGCCCGGATCAGCTGCGGATTGTGTTCCACTACGATCACGGTATGGCCTGCGTCCCGCAGCCGCAGAAGCAGTTTCAGAAAATGTTCGACGTCGGCCGGATGTAATCCCGTCGTCGGTTCGTCCATTAAATACAGCTTAGCTTTTCCGCTGTGATTTTCGATCAGCTCCACCGCCAGCTTCAAGCGCTGCGCTTCACCGCCGGAGAGAGTCGTCAGCGGCTGCCCCAGCGGCAGATACCCCAATCCCGCCTCCGCTAACCGCTTCAGCATCCGGCCTAATTTCGGCTGCCCGGCAAAGAAAATTATCGCTTCCTCAACCGTCAGTTTGAGCACTTCGTCGATCGAGCGGCCGTTGTATTTGACGCTCAGCACCGTATCGTTAAAGCGCTGTCCATGACAAACGGGGCAGACGACCTCAACGTTGGCAAAAAACAACATGTTGTTCTCCACCACGCCCATTCCCTGACAGTTCTCGCATCGTCCGCCTGGGGTATTGAACGAAAAATAAGAAGCCGGGCAATGCGCGGCGCGGGCTGCCCCGGTCTTCGCAAAGAGAGTGCGGATCAACCCGTAAACGCCGCTGTAAGTGGCGACATTGGAACGCTTCATCCGGGTGATCGCGGATTGTTCAATCGTCACGATCCGTTCAAATTGTTCCAGGCCCGTGATCTCAGCCCGGCCGCCGCGGTTTGCCGCAAGCACTTCAAATACCAGCGTGGATTTCCCCGAGCCCGAAGGTCCGCTCACCGCGCACAGACATCCGGTGGGAAAAGCGACGTCAAAATGGCGCAGGTTATACTGACAGGCATTTTTAATCGTAATCCAGCCTTGCGCGGATCGGGTCTGCGAAGGAAACTCAGCCGGTGCAGCCAGCCAGAATCCGGTTAAGGAATCGGGATTCGACCGAAGCTGTTCCGGGGGTTCGCAGGCGATGAGTGTTCCGCCATGAATCCCGGCGCCCGGCCCGAATTCAACCAGTAAATCCGCAGCCCGCATCACATCCGGATCATGTTCGATCACCAGCACGGTATTGCCCAGATCACGCAGATGGTTAAGGATTGCGATCAGCCCTTCGGTATCCTGCGGATGCAGACCGGCCGTCGGTTCATCCAGCATGATTAAAAGTCCGGACATCTCCAGATCCAGCGCCGCCGCCAGCCGCAGCCGCTGACTTTCCCCGCCGGAAAGCGTGATGATTTGCCGATCCAGCGTCAGATAACCCAGGCCGACCCGGATCAGACGGTTCAGCTTGGTTTGAATATCGCGCAGATAGGCATCGGCCAGTTCGCGGGCACTGCCGGTTAACGCTGGCTCCAGCCCGGCAACCCAATCCCGCAGACGGTTTAAGGAAAAACCAGATAATTCCGGCAGGCGGGTTCCGTTCACAGTGACCTGAGCGCTCAGCGCGTTGAGCCGCTCGCCATGACAGGCCGGGCATTCAACCGTCTGAAAATACGCATCCAGCGCCGTGGCTTGCCCGCCCTTTTCAGCCCAGCGCCGCCGCAGATTCGCCGCGACGCCTTCAAACTTTTTGCCCGCAGCCGCTTTTGGCGGCAGGTTTCTGGCCAGCTCAGACAACAGCGCAGGACTGTCGCTGCCTTCCCACAATAACATCCGCTGCGCTTTGGAGAACTGACATACCGGGATATTTTGCGGTTCGTCCAGACCGAAAGCGCGGCAGGCGGCATAATACACGGATATTTCATATTCTCCATAGCGTTTTTCCCAGAAACGGACCGCCCCTGCCTCTAAGGAAAGCGCCGGATCCAACATCCGTTCCTCATCGACGGTATGAATTTTCCCCAGCCCCTCGCAAACCGGGCAGGCGCCTTCCGTTGTATTGAACGAAAAATGGGTGCGGGTCAGTTTCTCCATGCGCTGACCGCAGCGGCTGCAGCGCATGAAAACATGGAAATCGCCGTCGCGCTTTTCCGTTTCTTCCCTGCAGTCAGCCGCGTCGATCACCGCGCGGCAATGAGGGCAAATGCGGCGGTGTAATTTTTCATAAATCATCCGCAGATCGGTATAGATATCGCTCAGGGTCCCGACCGTGGAACGAGGATTCCTATTCGCCGCCGTCTGCGGGATCACGACCGCCGGACTGGCGCCGCGGACTTTATCCACCTTCGGCTTGGGAATTCCCTGCATTCCCATCGCTTCCAGATACTGCCGCTGACATTCGTTAAACAGGACGTCGATCAGAAACGTCGACTTGCCGGAACCGGAAACTCCGGTCAAAACGATCAGTTTTTCCTTCGGCAGCGTCAGCGAGACATTTCTCAGATTTCCCTCGTGCGCGTTAAATACTTCAATTTTACGCATACCTCACCTGCTTCCTGCTTTCCTTATGACGACGATTCTGCGGCGTTCGCACCGCCCCCTCATGACAGCGGAACTTCGATGTCGATCAACGGCCGGATCTTATTGATGATAAACGGATCCGTAACGTCCAGCGAGGTCATTTCATCAGAGGGCTCATGCGGGATCAGCACATCGGCGATATGAAACATGAACAGACGCTCGCCCACAGTGCCGAAAACCTGATGATCAATTTGAACAATCTGATCGACGCGCCAGGCTTGTGCATCCAGAGGAAAAGCATAATCCAGAATGTTGTCTTCCGTGATTTCAGTTTCGCTCAGCCGGATACAGTGATAAAAACAACCGGCATATTGAACAAGCCGCTGCCATTTCATCATTTCCTTCGTAAGGGCCTGCTGCCGGAGAACTGGATCGGGGATGATCTGAATCTCCATCGAAAAATGGATTTCCTTTGTGTTGATCGAGCCCAGTCCCTGTTCCTTCAGAATCTGATCGGCTTCGCTCAGTTCATTGATTTCACATTGATAAGATTGGTCTAAATACACAATTCCGTCTTTCTCAGCAATCGTCAGGGTATTTACTTCGTTGCGCAGACAGCCGTCGAGAAAAGAGGGCAGCTCCCGCACATTCGGTGGCGGCATTGGGGGATCTGGCTCCAACAGCTGGGGAAAGAACACATCCAGATTTTGCAGGAAGATTCCCAAAGCTATGAAAACAATCAGAATGGCGGCGATCACCCCGGTGGAAACCGATCGGCCCCGCTCCCCATTCATTTTCCGACCAACTGCGGATCGCATCCGACAACGCGCCGATAGTCGTCCGGGTCCGTTGCTCCTTCCGTATTCAGAAGCAGCACGACGGAATGTTCATCCAGTCCCAGCGCCTGCTTCATCGCTTCATAATGAGGATCCTGACACAAGCTTAACAGAAGTCCCAGTCCGACAGCCCCGGATTCGCCGGAAACAATCGCTTCATCGCCTTCCAGCGGTTGAGCGTACTGCCGCATCCCGGCCTCCGTGATTTCATCCGCACAGGCGAAGTAGAACGACGCGTAATCGCTCAGCACCGGAAAGAGATCCGGATTGACTTCCCCGCAATTCAGACCGGCCATGATCGTCGGCGTGATGCCGGCCTTTGAGACCAGCGTGCCTTGCGTACAGGAGGCGAAGACACAGGCGGAGTCCGTCGCTTCAATGATCGAGACGACCGGCATCTCTGCTTTCAATGTATCCGCCAGCCAGCCCAGCACGCCCCCGGCCATCGAACCGACGCCGGCCTGTAAAAATACATGCGTCGGCTTGTCCAGCGCCTGTTCCGCGATCTGTTGAACAACCTCGCGGATCATCGTCGTATAGCCCAGCACGATGTTCTGTGGAATTTCATGGTAATTCTCCAGCACCGTGTCCTGCACTAAAACATAGCCGTTGCGCTGCGCATAATCGCGCGTCCAGCGCACGGTATCGTCATAGCCCCATTCCGTCACGGTGACTTTGGCGTTGCCCAGCGCCTCGATCGCCTGCACGCGGCTAGCGACGGTGCCTTTAGGCATGAAGATCTCCGCCCGGCAGCCGGCCTGCAGCGCGGCCCAGGCCACGCCTTTGCCATGATTGCCATCGGTCGTCGTCACAAATACCGGCCGGGTGTGAGGGTGCTGCTCAAGATATTGATGCACTGCATAGCTGGCCCCCAGAGCCTTGAAGGCATTCAGACCGAAACGATGCGATTCGTCTTTCACTAAAATCGCCTGAATTCCCAGTTTTTCCGCCAGTTTTGATAAATTGATCAGCGGCGTCGGGGCGTATTGCTTCAACGTCTGATGAAAGTCAGCGACCTGTCGGTAATGTTCAGAATTGAACATGGCCGGCAGCGGTCCGCGCGCCAGTTTCCCTTTTGCCATTTGAATTTTATCCATGTGTTTTCTCCTCCGTTTTTCCCAGTTTATGCCGCTTCGCCCTTCAGCTTCATCAGCTGCCATTGGCCGCCGCGGTAGCGCATCCAGATCAAAAGCGTGCGCAGCAGCTGATCCGCAACCAGCGCGATCCAGGCGCCATACAGACCCCAATGCAGCTCGTATACCGTCAGCATCGCCAACAGCGGGCGCACGATCAGCGTCGTGACAAAGATGACCACGGCGGTGGTTTTCGTATCCCCGGCTCCGCGCAGGACGCCGGCCAGAATAAACTGCGTCGCCTGAAACGGCTGGATCAGCGCCAGAAACATCAGAATCCGCGTGCCCTGTTCGATGACTTCCGGTTCGCTGCTGTAAAGAGAGACGATCGGACCGCCGATCACAAAGAAAACAAACGCCAGCACCAGCGAGAAGCCGATCCCGATCTGTTGACTGACCTTGCCGTAATGATGCGCCATATCAGTCCGCTTTTTTCCTAACGACTGGCCGACCAGCGACGTCGAGGATACCGCGAAGCCCTGACCGATCATAAACGACAGCGATTGAATGTTCATGCAGACATTATGCGTCGCAAACGCGACCGTGCCTAAGGAAGCGACAGTCTTGGAATACAGGATCACGCCGAAGCGCATAAACAGCTGCTCGACCATTGCCGGCAGACCGATCGCAAAGATATTGCCGAGAATTTCCCGGTCAAGATGAAACTTCTTTCGCCAATGGAATTCGAGATATCCGCCTTTTTTCATCAGCGCCCAGCCCGCCATGAAGAACGCCGCCGTCTGGCCGATCACCGTCGCTAACGAGGCTCCGGCCACACCCATTTTGGGGAAGCCGAGATGGCCGTAGATCAGAAGCCAGTTCAGAATGATATTGATCACATTGGCTGCGACGTTGTATTCCATCGCCGTCTTGGAATTGCCGACCCCGCGCAGCACCGCCGTGATCGTCGTGGTCAGCGCCATCAGCACAAAGCCGGCCATTTGTATTTGTAAGTAAACCGTTCCGTTGGTCAAGCTCAGTTCGTCCGTGGCCCCCATAAACCGGACCATCGTTTCCGAAAAGAGAAAGCCGACGATGGAAGCCGCAAGGGACATCACCAGCGTCAGCATGAGTGCCTGCCGCACCGCTTCATTCGCCTTCGCCGGCTGGTCCGCACCTTTATAGCGGGCAACTAACGCTGTCGCCCCGACGTTCATCGCCATGAACATCGTCATCATTAGAAATTTCGGCTGCGTCGTCAAGCCGACCGCCGTGATCGCCCATGCCCCCAGCTGTCCGACCATCATCAGATCCGCCATCGACGTCAGCTGTGTCAGCGTCAGTTCGACAAACGACGGGCCCGCGATTCGAAGCACATCCTTCATCAACAGGCCGCGCGTCAATCCCGGCGGCAGCGCCGTTTGTTTCTTTGATATTTCCAGACTCTCGCCGGCTTCCACCCGATCTAAAGCCAGCTGTCCACTTCCCCCTGTCATTGTGATTTGTCCTCCCCTTGATTGTATTTCCTATTATACCATGAAGCGCCCTTTCGGAAAACGCTTTCAGCAAGGTTGAAAGCGAATAAATCAGTTGGGAAAAAGAAAAAACAGACAGCACCGGGGGATTGTGCTGTCTGCGTGAAACACAGAGTTATGATCGTTGATGAATTCAGTTATGGCTTAGTACATGCCGCCATCCGGCATGGCTGGCGCCGCCGGAGCATTCTTTTCCGGCAATTCAGCGACCGCCGCTTCGGTTGTGATGAACAGCGCCGAGATGGATGCCGCGTTCAGCAGCGCGTTGCGGGTAACCTTGGTCGGATCTACGATACCGGCTTCAAACATATCGACCCATTCGCCCTTCTTGGCGTCGAAGCCGATATTCTTGCCTTCTGTCAGCTGACGGGAAGTGATCTGATCGCCGTCATAGCCGGCGTTTTCCGCAATCTGATACAGCGGCTTCAGAATTGCTTCAAAGACAGCGCTGATGCCCTTCTGTTCATCCGGAGTTTCGCCCTTCAGCTCGTCGCGGTATTCGCGATAGATCGAAGCCAGAGCTGCGCCGCCGCCGATGACGATGCCTTCGACAACAGCCGCCTTCGTCGCATTCAAAGCGTCTTCGATCCGCAGCTTCTTTTCCTTCATTTCGCTTTCTGTCGCAGCGCCGACCTTCACGATCGCAACGCCTGTTGTCAGCTTCGCCAGCCGTTCGTTCAGACGCTTTTTGTCGTATTCCTGCGTCGTGTTTTCGATCTGCTGCTTCAGTTCTGCGATCCGCTCGTTCAGTCTTTCCTTGTCGCCTGAACCGCCGACGATAGTTGTGTCATCTTTCTTAACAACGACGCGGTTCGCATGTCCGAGATCTTCGATTTCGCCGTCTTTCAGTTCCATCGCCAGATCCTTGGCAAAATACTTCGCACCGGTGACGATCGCGATATCTTCCAGCATTGCCTTCTGATTGTCGCCGAAGCTTGGCGCCTTCGTGCAGACAACATTGAACGTGCCACGCAGCTTGTTCAGAACCAGCGTCGCAACGACTTCCTGATCAATATCGTCAGCAATGATCAGCAGCGGCTTGTTGGTCTGGACGATCTTTTCCAATAACGGCAGGACTTCCTGAATCGTGTTGATCTTCTGATCGGTAACCAGAATATACGGATTTTCCAGCACCGCTTCGTTCTTTTCGCGGTTGGATACCATGTATGGGCTGATGAAGCCCTTGTCATACTGTAAGCCTTCGACTGTTTCCAGTTCAGTTTCAAAACCATTGGACTCGTCAACAGTGATGACGCCTTCGCGGCCGACTTTTTCCATCGCCTGCGCAATGATTTCACCGACTTCCTGAGAACCGGAAGAAATTGCGGCAACCTGAGCGATATCCTGGTTTGTTTCAACCTTATGCGTCTGTTCCAGCAGCTTGTCCGCAATGAACTTCGCCGCTTTTTCCATGCCGACTCTCATCAGCACCGGATTCGTGCCTTTTTCCACACTGCTCATGCCTTTGTGGATCATCGACTGCGCCAGCAGCGTCGCTGTCGTGGTGCCGTCGCCGGCCGTATCATTGGTCTTGGAAGCGACTTCCAGAACCAGCTTCGCGCCCATATTTTCAATCTTGTCTTCGCATTCAATTTCCTTGGCGATCGTCACGCCGTCATTGGTGATTAACGGTGAACCATAGCTTCTTTCCAGAACGACGTTGCGGCCTTTCGGACCCAACGTAATCTTGACCGCATCGGCCAGTGTATCGACACCCTTCATCATTGCGACCCGGGCATCTTTAGAAAAACGGACTTCCTTTGCCATATTCTCATTCCTCCTTTAATTGTTTGTTGTTATTCAATAACCGCCATGATCTTGGATTCCGGAACTAATAAATATTCCTGTCCGTCGATCTTGACTTCAGTTCCGCCATACTTTTCGTAAATGACGCGGTCGTTGACTTTGACGCAGCATTCGACATGCTTGCCGTCGACCTCATGACCGTTATTGACTGCCAGAACCTTGCCTACGGTTGGTTTTTCTGTGTTTTTGTCAGTCAGGATAATCCCGCTGGCGGTTTTCTCTTCTGCCTTTTCTTTCTCTAAGAGCACAAAATCATTACATGGTCTGATCATCGTAATTCCTCCTTATCGCTCAATTTAGCACTCTTGTCTTACCAGTGCTAGCACTTATTATTATAGTCTGCCAAGTCTCTTTGTCAACACTTCTTCGCGACTTTCTGCAAGAAATTCTGATTTTTTCTCTGCCTGCTTTATTTTAGCGGCAGCAATCGGCGAACCCTCGAATATTTTGACGGACAAATCCGAAATGATCGACTTTCACGAATAACGCTTGCTTGTAAAAGAGCTGAAGACCCTTGCCGCAGAGGACGATCATCGGGCATATATCAAAAAAGGCGGCAGTGGATATGGTATAATAAGGAAAAATCAGGAGGTTTAGCATGCTGAAAAGAAAATTTGGAAAAACCGGGATGGAGGTTTCCGCCGTGGGAATGGGAACCTGGAACATTGGCAATCAATGGGGCGCACTGGATGATCAACAGGTTTACGAAACGATTCAGGCCGCCTATGCAAGCGGGATTACGGTCTTTGATACCGCCGATGCTTACGGCATACCCGGCGGTTGTTCAGAAGAACGGCTCGGCCGGGCATTGGAGGGAATCCGCGAAAACGTCGTTCTGATCTCAAAATTCGGCAACTGGGCGAAGCGCTTCGGAGGCGCGATGCAGTTCACCTGCGCCGATATCGTGATCGAAGCCTGCCATGCCTCGCTGTTTCGCCTGCGGACAGACTACCTCGACATTGCGCTGTGTCATCTCAACGATTTACAACCGGCGGAAGTCGAGCCATGGCTGGAAGGGTTTGAGGAGCTGAAACGACGGAGACTGGTGCGTCATTACGGCATATCGACCGATCATCTGGACGTGCTGAAGGAATTCAACCGGCGCGGCAGCTGCGAGGTCGTCGAGCTGGATTATTCGCTGATCAACAAGACGCCGGAAACTAACGGAATGCTGGACTACTGTCTGGAAAACAACATCGGCGTGCTCGTGCGCGGACCGCTGGCGCAGGGGATTTTATCCGGGCACTATACCCGTGATACGCATTTCACCGATACCATCCGCATGCCGTTTAATGAAGGCGGCAGCGCACGGGAAGTCTATCTTCAGAAAATGGACCGGCTGGACCGTGTGCGCGAAGTGGCGGGCAAAGAGAATCTGGTTCAGACCAGCCTGCGCTATATCCTTTCTCATCCGGTTAGCCCGGTTGTCATTCCCGGGGCGAAATCGCCGGATCAGGCTAAGGCTAACGCCAAAGCCGGCAGCGCTTGTCTGGACGACGAACTGTACGCCAGGCTGAAAGCGTGCTGACTTCTTCCATAAATCAGCGTTCAACCCGTCGGCGCATGCCAGCGGGTTTTTGTTTGAGGGCGTTTCTCCTGCGCATGCTTCTTAATATCCTTTCTGATCCAGCCTCTTCCCTGCCTTGCCGCTTCAACTGAATTCATATTCTTAACGAAGTTGAAATTTCCACAGACAAGCCCTGAGCCCCTACGGTCATTGGCCTGAGGTCTGCCCTTGTTTAACCCGAAACTTTAACCGCTCAGCGCTTAAACTGAAATCAACGATCCGCAAACAGGCATGCCTGCAGCCTGACTCTATGGGATTCTGTTTTTTGTCGGGATTGGGTTTCTTTTATCCGCGGCGATTAAGAAACCCGCCGCCCGCGGTTGATTTCTGCAAATTACAATTCATCAGCCGGAAACTCAACTGGTAATAAAAAGCGGCGGACCGGCAGGGATTATCCCGCTGCGGTCTGCACCGTTTTCGTTTCTGTTTTCATTTTTTGATCTTCGGCAAAAAGATTCGGTTCTATAAATTTTGGTGCTGGCGGAAACCAATGCCTTTTTAACGTAATAATAAAGCGGACCACGGGTCATTCCGGCTTCCTTACCGATCGCCTCCAGATTGGTTCCGGCATACCCGTAACGGGAAAAGTGTTCCCTGGCGATCGTCATAATTTTTTGCCTGGTCTGTTTTTCTGCGTTTCCCATAGTGATTCCCCTTTATGCGTTTAACATATCACTTTGCGGCGCTGCCTGAGCTCGAGTAAGCTGGCGGACCGATGATTCTTGTTTTTTATTGAAATCCATTAATGAAAACTTCATTCATTCGCTGAACATGTACGGATTTCTATTTTGGAATACAAAAATTTCTATTTATCGTTTATAATACAGGAAGCAGTAGTCCGCGCCGATCTGATTCAGGGACTTGCCAAAGGCAAGCGATCGGTGGGGAAACTGTAAGATTGCGGAATTCCGCTTCATGGAGGAAAAATGAAAAAGATTATTACGCCCCTTCTCGCCTGCTTACTGATCGCAGGCTGTTCCAGCGCACCAAAAACGAAGACCGAGACGGCTTCCTGCAGCTATACGCAGGAAGGCTTAATGACGGCTACCTATGATCTGACGGCTGAAAACAACGATATTACCGTTCTTTCTTTAAAGATGATCTACGATAAATCAATGTTCGGCGACATTGACTTTACAACGATCACGGAAGAAGAAAAAACACAGATGATCGACGCCATCCTTACCCAGTCCGGCATCACGGAAGACATGAAGGGCGTCACAACCAAGGTTGAAATCGAAGACACGATCATCGCTACGATTGAAATGAACCTGAAGGAAGCGGATCCGGATACGTTAAAGAATCTGGGATTTGATTTCTCCAACACGGACATGAGCTTTGACAAGGTTGTTCAGGATATGAAGGACCAGGGCTTCGATTGCAAATAAACCTATAAACTGAAAATCAAAATAAAGATGAGAAAGTTTCTTCCTTGGGAGAAACTTTTCTCTTCTTTTTTCTTTTTCAACGTAAATAAAAAGAGCAGGACGGTTGACTGAACCGAACTGCTCGTTTTTGGTTTGTTTCGTATTTTATCTGTGATCGCTCTAAATCCAGCTTGTTATTCAGCGTAAAACGAAACCGCAATTTAACCGCGGGTAACCCAGATCGGCGAACACCATGCGCAGTGATCGTCGATCTGCTCGACGCGCAGATAGTAGAAATCTTCTTCGCCGCGTTCGCTGTCTTCCAAGGTGAAGTCCACTGCCTGACCGCAGTTTTCCTTCTCAACGAGAACTTCGTTGTTCTTGATGATCTGCACTTTGCGAATCTCGTTGACCGCCAGCACGCTGACGTCCAGCTTCACCGCTTCCCCGGCCGGAATCATGATTTCTTCACCCATGTGGTGACTGCCGATCTTCAGCGAGGCCAGAATCCGGGCGCCGCTGGTGCCGTAAGTGAAGCGGTTGTAGATCGCGTTCCAGACGTTTTCACTGGTCAGCGTCGGAACGAAGGCGCCCAAGATTCCGCCTTCGACGCCATGCTCCATCTGGTGCGAGTCAGAACCTGCGATAAAGCCCAGGTGATAGCCACGAGCCAGCGCGTCCTGAGCGCAGTGGCGTTCAAATTTCATGATATTCTTCGTGTACTTCGACTGGTTTTCAAATTTCTCATAGTCGGCGTGGCGCGAGAAGATTTCAACGACGCGCTGGACTTCCGGATCATGGTAATCCCAGTCCGTCGCCGCGGATACCAGACCCCAGTTGGCTGCCGGATGATGCGGAATGCACTGGCCGCCGTCCTTCTTGATGCTCGCGAACAGCACCGTCGGGTTGTTGCCTTCCGGATCGGTGCTGCGGTACAGGCCGCCGGTGCTGGACGGGTAGTAGACGTTCTTGTGCCCGAAATCATGCTTGTATTCGTTGGACGTCCATTCATAGGCCAACAGCACGGCGAAGTTCTTTTCCCCATTGAACAGATTGCGCGTCGTGCGGTTCCATTCCCATTCGGAATCCGTCGCGATATCCGGATAATCGTCGTGGTCGGTCAGCGCGCAGAAATCCATGTTGGCGTCCTTGATCGCGTAGTGATAATATTGATCAATCTCGCCCAGCGCGTCGGACAGATTGGACTGGCCGTGGATATCGCCGAAGGTCAGCATCAGGTTCTCATAACCGTTCTTCTTCAGCCAGGCCGCGACTTCTTCCGCGCTGCGGCTGTCCAGCGCTTTTTCCGCCGGGATCGGCTGCACGAACTGATCGATCTTCTTTTCAATCTCTAAATCATAGAACTGCGGCAAAACGTCCAGCGCGACTTCGTTGTAGACGATCGACGCGTAACGGTGCATGTGGCCGTTTTTGTTGCCGAACTGCCAGATATAATGCAGAACATTGCTTTCATCCAGCGCAATATGCGGACGCACGGCGCACTGGCTGTCGTTGTAGGTGATGACGACCGGTTCCGACCAGACGCCTTCTAAATCACGCACGCGCACAATCGCGTTGTATTTGCCCCAGGTGTAGGTGACCACCGTATAGCCCTGAGCGTTCGCTGTGATGTCGATGTTGTTGTACCAGTTGCGGTTTTCCGTCAGTACCGCGTAATGGGACGTGACAACTTGGCCGTCTTTTACTTCCACGTCGATTACGTTGTTGCTGAAATAACAGTGCTTGCCGTTTTCATACCAGGCGATCGTGACCTTCTGGCCGACCCGGGTCATGACCGGATGCGTGCTGTAAATCGCCGTCTGATTCAGCTTGACTTCCTCGCTCCACTGCCCGTCGATCTTGGCGCGCACGACGACGTCATAGTTCACGCCGTTATACAGATCATAAGCGACAAAGCAATGACCTTTGCCGTCATGATCGAAGCATGGACGATACGTCTTCACCGCGGTGTTGACCTTTTCCAGCGTCACCGTTTCGCCCAGCGTGGCAACGATCGTATCGCTGAAGCCGACGCCCTGACGGTTGTATACGACGACCGGATGGATTCCGTCGTCTTTAACGGAAGGATAGAACAGTGCTTCGCCCTCGTCGATCACCTGGATCGCGCCGAACACGCCGTCCTGATATTCGCGGACGCACAGCTTCCACACGCCATTCTCAAATTCCGACCAGGCGGTGATCACGCGGTCGTTGAACGTGTGCATGCTTGGCCGCAGTGCCAGGCCGCTGCCGGAGATCTGAACTTCATTGTGCGGATGATGATCAATCATCTGCGCGAACTGGATAACCTCGGTGTGATCGAGATATTTTTCCCAGACCGCAAAGACTTCGTTCTTACTGTTGACCGTGACGTCCGGGTACTGGCAGCTGCTCTGCCAGATATCCGTGATTTCAACGGACGTACTCTTGAAATGTTCCATAGTTCCTCCTTTATTCGTCTTCATATTTACCAACACCGGCAGGCGGCTGAATGTTCTTGACGCCAAACGCCAGAACCAGCAGGGTGACGATGTACGGGATCATTTGGACCAGCTGCGACGGAATGCCGTAGCCCTGAACATAAATCTGAACCGCATCGCACAGCGCGAACAATGAACCGCACAACAGAACGTTCAGCGGATTGTAGCGCGACAGGATCGCGATCGCGATCGCGATGTAGCCGCGGCTGGCGGACATATCGCGCACGAACATATTCAGGCTGTCGATCGACAAATACGCCCCGGCCAGGCCGGCCAGCGCACCGCAGACCAACACGCCGATATACTTCATCCGCCGGACGGGAATGCCCATACTGCTGGCAGCCTTCGGATTTTCACCGACCATCCGCAAGCGCAGACCAAACGGCGTTTTAAATAAGATGAACCAGCTGGCGACACAGACGAGAATCGTGAAGATCAGCAGCACTGACTGGCGGCTGAAAATATCGCCGAGCACCGGCACGTCCTTTAAGAACGTCAGCTTGGTGTTGACGGAAGCGACGGCTTCGGAATTGCCCTTGTTGCCCCAGATAATCTGCATCAGCAGCGTGGACGCCGCCGTGGCTAACAGGTTCAGGCCGATACCGCTGATGACCTGATTGACCTTATAGCGGATGCACAGAAGGCCGTGGCACAATCCGAAGATCATGCCGCCCAAGATCCCGCACAACAGACCGATCCAGGCGTTGCCGGAATAGAACGAACCGACGGCAGCCGTAAACGCGCCGGTCAGAATCATACTTTCAAGGCCCAGCGCCATGATGCCGCTGCGCACGGAATACACGCCGCCCAGCGCCGCCAGAATCAGCGGAATGGACATGGAGAACATCGTGCTCAGAATGCCTGTGATATTATTCAGCATAGCTGCGTCCTCCCTTCTTTGGTTTGCGGTCCGCGCCGATCAAGGCCCGGATCAGAAGCGGCGCGGAAACAAAGATAACGACTAACGCCTGAATGACGCTGACAAACTCCGTCGGAATCTGGCTCATCATATTCAGATACATCGCACCGGTTTTTAAGGCGCCGAAAATGATGCCTGCCAAAATGATACCTAACGGTGAATCGCTGGCCAGCGCTGCGACGGAGATCCCGCTGAAGCCATATCCCGGTGAAAAACCGCTGATAAACCGCTTGCCGACGCTGGTCACATGCACCGCGCCGCACAGACCGGCCAACGCACCGCTGAACAGCATCGCTTTCATCATGACGCCGCCGACCTTGATGCCGGCCGTTTCCGCAGCCTTCATGTTCAAGCCGACCGCCCGGATTTCATAACCAAAGCGAGTCTTTTCCAATACAAACTTGACGATCAGAGCCGCGAGCACCGCGATCACAATCGCCCAGGTCAGCTGATAACCGGGAATCAGTTTGCCTAACAGCGCGCCGTCGACGATTTTCTCGGTCTGCGCGACCGCGCCCTCAGCTTTTAATGGATAATTGACTAAATAATCGCAGAAATTCACGATGATGAAATTGGTCATCGTCGTCGTAATGACTTCGTTGGAGCCAAAACGGACTTTCAGAAAGCCGATCAGCGCACCGGCCAGACCACCGCCGATCACACCGCTCAACAAGGCCAGTACAAGATGCAGAATGCCCGGCAGCGGCAGCGGCGTCATGCCGACTAAAGCGGCAACCATCGCACCGGTCACCATCTGCCCTTCGACGCCGAGGTTGATCAGCGTGGCTTTCTTGCCGACCATAAACGCCAGACCGGTAAAAATCAGCGGCGTCGCCTGGATCAGGGTGTTAGTGAAGGAACGCACAGACCCAAGCGAACCTTCAATGATCACGGAATAGGCGAAGATCGGATCATAACCGCACAGCAGCATGATCACGCAGCTGACCAGAATCGCCAGAACGAAGGACACCAGCGAGATCACGATCGGACTGGTTTTCATCAGCCGGTTAGACAGCTTGCTCATGGTGTTCCTCCTTTCCTCCGGTCATCAACAGGCCCAGCGACAGCTCGTCGGTATCCTCGGCCTGCTGAACGCTGACGATCCGGCCGTCGTAAATCACGGCGATCCGGTCGGACAGCGAGCGGACTTCGTCGAGATCCGCTGAAATTAACAAAATTGCTTTACCTTCATCGCGCAAGCGCAGCAGCTGATGATGGATATACTCCATCGCGCCGACATCGACTCCGCGGGTCGGCTGGGCGACGATCAGCACGTCCGGGTTCTGCTTGAACACCCGGGCGATGACCACCTTCTGCTGGTTTCCGCCGGAGAGCGAGGAAACAAATTCGCGCGCGTTCGGCGTTTTGATCATGTATTCGCCGACCGCTTCCTCGGCGTAGCTCTGGATAGCTTTTTTCTGAAGCAGTCCCTGTTTGAGAAACTGCGGTTCGTCATGATAGCCTAAAATCAGATTGTCCTCAATCGACATTTCCGCGACTAAACCGCGGCTCAGGCGGTCTTCCGGAATGTGTCCGATCTTATGCTTTAAGAAGGTATGGGCATCTCCATGGATCGCTTTCGTTCCCATCGTAATCGTCCCGGAATCGGCTTTGCGCAGACCGGTCAAAACTTCGATCAGTTCGGTCTGGCCGTTGCCTTCGATTCCGGCGACCCCCAGGATTTCGCCCTTGCGGATTGACAGCGAGATGCCTTTAAGCACCTGCACGCCGCGCTCGCTCAGCTTTAAATCCTGAATCTGGAAAAACTCCTCGCCCATGTTCGTATTTTCCCGGCGCACATTCAGTTCAACATCGCGGCCGACCATCATTTTTGCCAGATCGCTGGTCGTGACATGCTCAAGCGGCAATCCGGATTCAACCATCTTCCCATCGCGCAGAACGGAAATCCGGTCGGCAATCGCCAGTGTTTCCTTCAGCTTATGCGTGATGATAATGATCGACTTGTTATCCTTTTTCAGATTCCGCATGATGACGAACAGTTCTTCGACTTCCTGCGGCGTGAGCACGGCCGTCGGTTCGTCCAGGATTAGAATGTTGGCGCCGCGGTAGATCGCCTTGAGGATCTCGACGCGCTGCTGCTCGCCGACGGATAATTCCTGAACCTTCGCTTTGGCATTGATATTGAAGTGAAAGCGGTCGATCAGGGCTTGAATCTCCTGCTCGGCCTTCTTCTCGTCGATCAGCCAGCCTTTGCGCGGCTCGTGATTGACGATGATATTTTCAGTAACGCTCATGACCGGGGAAAGCATGAAGTGCTGATGCACCATGCCGATCCCCAGCCGGATCGCGTCTTTTGGGCTCTTGATCTTGACCGGCTTGCCGTCTACGCGGATTTCACCCTCATCCGGCATCGTCATACCGTAGAGGATTTTCATCAGCGTTGATTTGCCGGCTCCATTTTCTCCCAGCAGGGAATGAATCTCTCCCTGACCTAAAGAAAAGGAAACATGATCAACAGCTCGCACTAATGGATATTGCTTAACAATATCAATCATTTCTACACTGTTCATTGTTTCCTCCTTTTTCTTTTTACAAAATCAACTTGTTTTCAGCTTATTTTGTATACTGATTGGAAGATACCCAGCTGTCCAGTTCATCTTCTGTTTCGCAGATGACCAGCTCGCCGCTTTGAATCTTGGCTTTGATATCCGCAATCGCCGCCGCGATGTCTTCAGGAACTTCAACGTTGGAGAATTCATTGGAATAACCGACCGCTTCTTCCTTTAAGCCGCTGATCTTGACGCCTTCGGTCCATGTGCCTTCAACTAAAGCCTTGACTTCGTTGTAGACCATTTCGTTGACGTTGCGGATCGAGGTCGCCGGGATATAATCCGGTTCGATCGCATTCTGGTTTCCGCCGACGCCGAATGCATAGCGGTCAGCTTCTTTCGCAGCATTGAAGACACCCAGTCCGGAAGCTCCGGCAATGTGCTGGATGAAATCTGCGCCCTTGTTATACATCGACATTGCAATATTTTTACCTTTGTCAGAATCGTTGAAGCTGCCGACCGTCGCCGTCAGAACTTCACATTCCGGATTGACATATTTTACACCCGCTTCAAAACCAACGACGCCAGACCGCAGATTCGGATTGTCCATGCCCAGGATAACGCCGACAACGTTGTCCGCATTGGCTTTCGGCATTTCAGACAGCGTGCCTAAGCCGGCGTAAACGCCGCACAGGAATGTCTGTTCCTGCCACTTTGTGGAAACAGCGCTGACGTTCGGCAGTTCCAGAGACGAGTCGATGATCGAGAATTTCTGATCCGGATAATCCGCCTGCACCGCCGTCAGAGCATCGTTCTGATCGGTTGCCAGACCGATGATTAAATCATAGACGCCGGCATCCGCAAACTGGCGGTAACCTGCTTCAAAATCACTGGCTGATTCCGGTTCAACATACTGGAAATCAATTCCGAAATCTTCTTTGGCCTGAGACAAGCCATCATAGGACATGTCGTTGAAGTTCTTATCGCCCAGTCCCCCGGTGGACAGAACGATCGCCACTTTCACCTGCTTATTGCCGTTATTGGCTGTGCCTCCGTTGTTGTCTGTGCCGCCTTGTTTGCCGCCGTTGCCTGAGCAGGCTGCCAGCGATAAAGTCAGCAGTGCAGCGGTACAGAGAAGTCCTAACTTTTTCATCTTTTCCCTCCTGGTAAGCATAACGCTTACAAATACAGTAGTTTTATATCATGGAAAAGCCTACAAAAAAAGTGACAAATGTCACTTTTACTATATTTCATATGAATCTTCGCGTTTCTTCTGTAAGCGTTTTCTGCGCTTTGAGTTGATCCACTTCGATCGCGGCTTCGATCCCTGAAAGAACAGTCCGCAAAACCCTGTTTTTTACTTGTTTGAGAGTTTTAAAGATCAGTTTTATTCTTACACGGCAGCGTCTGAAATGCAACGTTGTTGCTTCGCTGATCCAGCGCGGCCTCCTGTATTTCCTGTTTATCCGCAAATTCACAGGGCTGCAGGGTCCGTCTTTAACCGCTGAAATTCTCTATGTAGTCGATCAGCCGCTGAATGGATGAGTTCACCGCCACATCATTGCGAAGCAGCACATGGAGCTGTACTTCTACATGCATATCCGCTAAGGGCAGCGCGACGATCCCCGGGTATTCCGTGTATTGCCAGCCAGCGTTAAAACTGACGGCAAGTCCGCTCTGAACTAATCTCATAATCAAATCCCGATCGGATGAATTCAGATAATAATCGGGAGCTTTCAGCCGGTTTTTACTGATTTCAGCATTGGTCTTCCCCGCCTGGCCGATGTCGTGACTCAGGCCGATCAAGGGATAAGGATTCAGGTCCGCGAGCCGGACTTCGTCCTGCCGCGTCAGCGGATGATCTTTCGCGGCAAGCAGAAACAGCTTGTTTTTCCTGGTATGCAAAGAATGGAAAACCGCTTCGTTGTAATTTCCCGTTGCGATCCAGACCGGGATCTCCTTTTGTTCCATGGCTTCCGCCAGCCGCTGCTTCGTAACCGAACGAACGCGAATCGCCAGATCCTGATTTTGAATGATGAAATTCGCCAGAAAATCTTTGCCAAAACCTTCCGAAAATCCGGATTGTAAGCCGATGACCAGTTCGTTTGTCCGTTTCTGCTTCAGTTTGTGGACTTCACTTAAAAAATCCTGATGAAATTGGATATAGTCTTCCGAACGTTCATACAAGGCTTCCGCGAATCGCGTCGGGACAGCGCCGGTACCCGTGACGTCAAACAGCTGCGCACCCAGCTCCTGTTCCATTTTCCGGATAATTTTCGTTAATCCTTGTCTTGATATATAGAGTGCTTCCGCGGCCTTATTCAGGCTTCCCTGCTCCACAATCGTCCGGAAATAATGTAATTGGATCACATCCATTATCCCACCCCTTTCGCTTATTGTAACACAGGAATGTAACTTTTGTTGCACCCAATGCAAACGAACGCTCCTCTCCACATCATCGCAGGCTATGATAAATTATTATCAAACGGAGGGAAAATAATGAAAAAGCAAGTTCTACGATTCAACATACTGCTTCTGATTGGCGCCTTGTTGCTTTCCGGCTGTTCGAAAACACCGGGCGGCGAAACCGGAACTCGATCGAGAACCGCGGCCGCTCAGGGATTCGGCGGCGAAGTTTCCGTCACACTGACCACTGAAAACGGCACGCTCGCCGACGTCGTGATCCAGGGAGACAAAGAAACTGAAGCGGTTGGCGGTCAGGCCATCCTGACTTTACAGAAAGCGATGAAAGATATGCCATACTTGTTCGTGAAGAGTTCAGTTGCCTTGAATTTATCATGA
>NZ_CFQZWI010000018.1:0-37741 GCF_986127675.1 Holdemania sp.
CGACGCTCTTCCGATCTCATATCAAGTAAAACCCGATGCTTATGCGATCCTTGGCTACCAAGGCGGTCTGCGGGAAGTCCGGACCGCTAGGGATCTGCAGATTACGCCCGAAACTCCGTTTTCCGAAATTGAAGTTTATCAGTTTATTGACAACAGTTGGGAACCTTTAACACTTATTTTTACCGATTCCTCTCAATGATGAAAGGAAATAGAGGCGATGAACAAACTTAAAAAATCAGATTTTGAATTTGTGCTCTGCCTGGTTATTATCTTTCCTTCCGGCTGACTTTGATTCTTTGCGCTATGACATTGGAAAAAATCATCCCTGATGTCTTTTTGCTGAATGTATTCATTTTTCTTCTTCTGATCATCCTGCCGCTGGTTCTTATAAGCCTTATACTGCGATGCTTGGGCCGCTGTTTTCCACGCTTATTTTAACCCTGACTTTCCCCCTTCCGGATGCCGTTGACGATTTTACTTACGAAAATCCCTTAAAAATGGTAAAATAGAGGTATAGATTCACCTTTTGGAAGGGGGAATGAGCTTCATGTTTAAAGAAAAGGATTATGTACGTTATGGTGCGCGAGGAATATTCCAGGTTGATCAGATTGTCAAAAAAGAACTGAAACCGCGCCGTCCTGAAACGTGTTACGTGCTCAATTCCGTTTATGGCATCCATACGCAGATCGTAACGCCAGCCTCCAATTCACAACTGCGCCCGGTCATGAATCGGGAAGAGATTGAACAGATGATCAACGAAATGCCGCAGCTGGAATCCGCCTGGATTGATGATAAGCGCAAACGCGAGGAAACTTACCAGGCAATTCTGGCAGAAGGCGACGGCCGCAAGCTCGCGCAGATGATCATCTCGATTTACACTCAGAAACAGGACAAGCTGAAGGATCGTAAATCACTGTCCCGTGCGGATGCTGAAATGCTCGCCCGGGCAGAAGACCTGCTTCATGAGGAAATTTCATTATCGTTCAAAATAAAAAAAGAAGAGGTTGCCGATTACCTCCTCAGCCGATTTAAAGACAAATAAGTCTGATCGTTACGGAAGAACAGCATTTGATGCCGGCCTTTCCGTTTTTTTATGCTTTTTCAGCTCTGCCGGATTGATTATTTCTTCTTCCTCCTCAAATACATAATCGTTGAGTTCCGGAAAATCCAGAAATTCAGTCAGCGTCATATTAAAGCCCAGAGCGATGCGATGCAGCGTGCTGACACGCGGATCCTTGGTGTTGCCGCGGATAATATTATCCAGCGTCGATTGCCGCAGAGAAGACATTTTTGCCAGGCGATGAACGGTTATGCCTCCTCGCTGACGACACAGATCTTTAATTCGGTGGATAAGCATTTCAGAATATTCCATAGCCGACTCCTTTCATGATTTGATCCCCGTCTTCCCCATTTCTGAAAGACTTGATTCTTATCATAACAAGCAAAAGGCAGGTTTATACCCGAATTCGGTTAACCATCCCTTTTCTGCATCAAAAACAATCGTCTGCTCTGAAAATATTTTCAACAAAGTCAATGTTCGCAGGGAACTGACGCCGCGCATTCGAAAAGGCAAATTCTGTCAGAAATCTGCTTCTTTTCTTCCCATCCTGTATGCTTCCTTCTCTTACTCAGCTTGCTGAGTTCAAGGTCTGGGCAAAACTCTCTTCATCCAGATGCAGCGGGTTATGTTCCCTTCGTTTATCTCATGGCTTGCCCCGTTGTCCCACACGAAGCAGTATCATGGATTGTGCAGCCTCTCTGCCTGCTGTATTTTCCTGTCCCGCTCTCACTTGCAAAAGCACAATTCGCCGGATTATCCCCTCTTCTTTCACTGCATTCCAGATCTGACGCTTTGGTTGATCCTTCCTTCTCCCCTTAACGGCATCAAGCATTTTCTGTATTATCTCTTTCTCTGCAATAAGTATAGAACACCTTAGTTTTAACTGACCAAACTGCCAACATGATTTTCCTGAAACGAAAAGGATTGGCCTGTCTTCTTTCGAATCATGCCAATTCTATTCTTATTGAATGATCTTCCTTATAACTTTCTCTAAGTTCAGGTATTGGCTATTTTCAAGTTTTTCATATCGGTGCTCTCTGCCTGTGCCGATCAATCTTCCCGCCGATAAAAAAGTCAGCATATCCTCTTCGCAATATGCTAACTTCGATTTAACCTTGCGGCAGCTGAAGCAAATCCAGATACGAAGTCCCGTTTTCCGGGGCATCCGTGCCAAAGAAATCACAGCACGTCGCACCGTTGTCGGACATCGTGCGCCGTGTTCCGATTTTCACGCCTTTCAGACCTTTCCGATAAATCAACAACGGAACACATTCGCGGGTATGCCGGCTGCTGCCGATATCCGGATCATTGCCATGATCCGCCTGAACGATTAATATATCGTCTTCCGTCAGTTCCGGCAGGATTTCCGCCAGACCCGCGTCAGCCTGTTCCAGAATCCGCCTGTATTCCGCGCTGTCCTGTGAATGCCCTGCCAGATCAGTTTCCTGAACATTGGTGCAGATAAACCCGGTATCCATGCGGCGCACGGCGTCCAACGTCAGCCTCATGCACTCCGGCGTCGGCACGCAGGAAAGACTGGTACCCAGATCGTTGGCGACAATATCCGCGACCTTGCCGATCAATACGCACGGAATTTTAGCTTTGGTCAGGATTGTTGGAACCTGGACATTCTTGTTGACGCCATACCCCAGATGACGGCATTGATAACCTTGTTCGTAGGATTTGGATTTTGCCGAAGCGATTCCGATAAACCTGCCCTGCCTGATTTCCTCAGCGTTATATAAATCCTGCATCGTATTGCCGGTGCCGCCGAATACGATCACCCGGCCGACCGTCACGACCTCGCGGACCCGCTCCGCGATTTCCACTTCTTTTTCAAAAGAAATCAAATCCAGCGGCGCGGTCACGTTGTAGCACATACCCAGATCTGCTTCCAGATTATCGGCGATCGTGACGAACTTGTCGCAGACCACATACCGCAGTCCCTGTCGTTCGATGATTTCAACTTGATGGCCGCAGTTTTTCAAGTGCGCTGCGACGACGTCGACTTTCTGCTGGAATGGATGGACTTCCGGCTGCTTTGGCAGAGTCCCCATAATTTCCTGATGCCCCATGAACGTATCCGCTCCGAAATGCATCAATTCGCTTTTGCCGAAATTGGCTTGAGGATTGAATTTCATCTGCGCACTTTCGCTGCCATACGCGTTCATCAACCCCAGCTTTTCCAGCGTCGGCAGCTTCAGATCCGGGTGATCGCGCAGGATGCTGCGCAGCGTGTTTGCCTTCTCATCGCCCGGACGCACCGCAGCGGCATCCTCCATCGCGCCGATCCCGAAGCCGTCCAGAACGACGATGATAAATCGCTTACTCATCCGCTTCACCCCCGCACTCAGGCTTCATTCGCTTCCTGAATGCTTTCTGCCAGAATCCTTAACACCGTATCCGCACCGGAGCGGTTGGGATTGATGCGGATCATATATTCACCATAGCGAGGGTCTGATTTTAAGAACGTTCCGGACACGCGGTAGAACATCGGCGCCAGTTCATATTTGGATTCCGCGCCGACCGGATTAGGCAGAGCGCCGCGTTTTTCAGCCGCCGCCAGCACCTTTTTCGCGATCGGCTCAGCAAATTCGACTAACAGCACCTTCGACTGAGCGTTGGCGATGCAGGCCTGCTTAATCCCTTTGACTTCCCCGGCCTGAATGCGTTTGAGCGCTTCTTTTGCTGCGGCATCCGTCAGCGCCAGCATCACCGGCGCGTAGGTCAGACCACGCAGAACCTCCAGCGCTTCCCAGCCCTGCGTCTGGCATCCGCCGGAATAGTGCATCTTCCGGATCCGGTCGATGATCACCTTGCGTCCTACGACACAGCCGATCCCTTCCGGTCCCTGCAGCTTGAACGTCGAGAAGCAGGAGACGTCCGCTCCGCATTCGCATCCGATCTTTTCCACCTTCATGACGCCATAGTTATCGTCGATCAACACTGGAATATCCGCCGTCTGCTTGATCGTGGCGATCACTTCCGCCAGATGATAGCTGTCGTCAATTTTCTGCCGGCTGTGCTGTACCAGCGCCCCGCGGATATCCGGATTTTCCTGCAGCGTTCTGACGATTGCCGACAAGTCGTTAAAGTTGGATGGCACCGGGACCAGACCAAACATTTCAAAACTGGTCTGGGTTGTCGAATAGGCCGGAGCTTCGTGAATCAGAATCTTCTGACCGCACTCCATCATCGCGCTCAAGCCATAGCGAATCGCGCCGGTTCCGCTGCCGCGGACCAAGATGCAATCCTCAGCACCGAAGAACTCCGCAATCGCCTGTTCTGCTTTCCGCGTCGTCACCGGCTGATTGCCCGGCTGATGGACTCCCAGATCCCCGCGCGTTAAACTTTCAGTGCCGCGAAAGTGCCGCGTAATGCAGTCGACCAGCTTAAACTGCTTCTGCATCGCCTGTTCCAAAGTCATATTTTTTAATGGGTAAACGTTCATTGTTGTCCTCCTATATTTCGTAACCTTCGATAAAATAGTTGTTCAGATCCAAAAAATACCGTTCGATCAGTTCGTCATGAACTTCCTCAATCTGTTCGGCCAGATAAAGCAGCCGCGCGATTTTTTCACTTTGACTTTCGCACATCAGAAGCGTCGCCATGCCCAAGCCGGACTGCGGCAGCGACAGCGCCGTTGCACCGGCCAGATTGCACACGCGGACATAGCCCTTCCCCGCGGCCTGCTGAATCCTTTGCGTCCGCGCATCGAAATGACCGAACAGCGAATCGCCGAAACCGTCCAGATCAATCGGCCCTTCGGTGATCATAAAGACGTCGCAGCGTTTCAGAAGCGCTTGTAAATACGCTGTCAGTACGGCGCGCGGTGCGGCCGGATCCTCAATCGCAATGACCTGCGCGTCGATTCCCGGATATTCCCGATCCGCCAGAACCCTTCCAACGCCGGAGGCCGGACGGATGCCGATGGCAGCCTGAATTGCCTTCATCAGGATCTTTTTATCGCGGGCCATAAAGCCGATCGAATTGGCTGATGTGATGTTGTCGGTGTTGGGTTTGAGCTGCTGCGGACGGTCGGCTTCGATCAGCCTGGAAATGAAGCTTAAAATATTGACGCTGATCGCCGGCGCCAAAACGCTGCCCCCGCCGTCGTTGCCGATGCCCAGATCATTGATGCCCGCGAATACGTTGATCGCGGTGCCGGAGGAGGAACCTGACATGAAACGGCCGCTGATCGGATTGATCAGCTCCGTGTCGACAGCCCGGCCGGCCAGCTGAGATTTCTTGTCGATTGTGTGCAGCGTGAAGCCCGCAGGTTCCAGTCTGTGCATCAGCGTATTCGGAATGGAACGCACGTTTTTGATTCCAACCAGAAGCTTTTCCGGATCGCCGTCCAATACCTTGACGATGGATCCATAGGGATTTAGCAATGCGGTTTTATGCTGCAGCGAATAGTTGTCTTTCATCCTGTTTTACTCCCAATTTACCTGAATTTTTCGGCCCTGACTGTCAAACAGCCCGCTGATCCGCGGACAGCCCCGGCTGAGTCCTTCGACGATCGCGACATGGCTGCGGGTTGTAAAAATCTGAGCTCGGAAGCACATCAGCGCGGTATCGGATACCGTGCAGTTGCGGTCGATTTCAAAATGATAGTCGATCGAATCGTCATCGGGCGCCTGAATGTTGAACATCCGCGCGTGCGCGAGATCTCGGCCGACCAGGACATGCGCCATGTGTCCGCGCCGGTAGTGTCCGCCGCCGAAGCAGTACGCCTTGTCCTTATAATTGTGCGAGATTTCCGAAACATAAAGATAGCCGATATTCTCCGGTTCGCGGCTGGCTTTGTGCAGCGGCGTCGTGCCGGTCAGCCCGTGGCCGGGTTCGCCGTTGTTGCCGCCTAACTGCCGGATTGTGGGAATGGAGGCGCAGCAAGTCGCGCTGGGGATGTTGATCAACAATTCATCCGACACTTTATCTTTCAGATAATCCACCGCCCGAAGCAGGCCGCTGACATTGCTTGTGGCTTCTATCTTCTGTGTTTTTTCACTGTAAAGCAACGCTGGAAACACGGTCACGCCGCCGATCCGCACGTGCCTGAGCGACTTGACTTTCGCCAGGATTTCCGGCAGCTGAGCGCTGGAAAAGCCGGCGATCTGACCGGAATACAGGCTGGCGTCGTCATCCGTAATCCGGATCATAAGCGGCTGTACCCGATTGATTTCCGCGGCTGCCTGATCGATCTCCGCAATCTTTTCAAGACTGTACACCGTCATCACATCCGGACGCGCCGCAATGATTTTCCTCAGCGCAGCCTTGGGCGTCTGAACCAGGTGACCGACGTTGCCCAGATGAATTCCATTCTCAATCATCACCAGCGCTTCCTTGTAATCGACCGCGACGCAGCCGGCAAAGCCCAGCTCCATCAGCCGTTTTGCGACGATTGGATTCCGGCCCAGCTGTTTCAGCATGAAAAACAATTTCACATCATTTTGACGGGCGGTTTCCAGCATTCGCCTTCCATTTTCAGCGATCGTATCGAGATCCAACAGATAGGTGTCGGGGAGAATCAGACCCTGCTGATGCGCATGAAAAGCAAATTCGATCAGTTTTGAATTATTCTGCAGGCATTGATTCAAAAACATAGTCTACCTCCACTCGTTATCCAGGATCCGCGCCGGATTATCCGTCAGACAGCGTTGAATCTGCCGCTCTGAGGCGCCGGCCTGCTTCAGAAGCGGAACGACCCACTTCATTACGCTCAAATACCCGTCTCCGCCATGACTTGTGAAATAAGTCCGCCGGGATATATCGTTGCTGAAAAGCAGATGATCGCCATAGCCGGCTTCCATGATCGCCAGCGCGTTGCGGGCGCGGGTTTCATCCGGCATGTACACTTTCTTGCCGCAGGTGTCAAACGCGAGATTCACGCCGTAATTCAACAGCTGGCAATGATACTTTGTGTCGTCGATCAAGTCCTGATGCCCGATGATGATCTTATCCGGATCGACCCCTTCCGCCAGCAGCGTTTCGATCGTTTCCACGGCGGTCGCGCGGCCGGTGTGCGTCGATACCGCCGCCCCGGTCAGCCGGGAAGCGATGCCGGCAGCCTTCAGAATCTTCTTTTCCTCCCCCTCGAAGCGTTCCGGGGACGAGGCGATCTCAGCGATGATCCCGGCCCGGATTCCGGTATCGTCGATGCCTTCGGTCAGCTCCCTGACATACACTTCTGCGATCTGCTGAGCCGAAGCTGTTTTCAGCCAGTCCGGGTGATACTGCGTTAAATAAAAACCGGTGGACGCCACGATCGTCAATCCGGTGTCCAAACTGATCTGTTTCAATTTACGGACGTCGCGGCCTAAATCAATCGTGCTGACCTCCACTGCCGCCTGAACGCCCAGCGCCATCATCTTTTTGATTTCCGGCTCGACTTCCGCCGGCGTTTCAATCATGCTGATGCCGTCATGACGGACCCGATCCAGATCCACAATGAAGTGTTCGTGGCACATCGTAACGCCCAGCTTTTCTTTTTCAATATCGTTTAAAACCGTACGGATCATGAAATTTCCTCCTTAAAAAGAAAGAGGCATCCGAAGATGCCCCTAAATGAATACCCGCTATTCAGGTTTTCCTTCAGATTTATCAATCAGAGCCTGCACCAATGCCGGAACTACTTGTTCAGTATGAGTTTTAACATAGCCAAACGCCTTATGATTTCCTGAATAAATGAGATGACGAATTTGTTTTTCATTCGGACAATTGCCTTGTTTGGAAACGGTCAGACAGTTCCCATAGCCCAAAACCATGATCGCCGTCGCAAGCGAGCCGCCGCCTCCGGTCATACAGCTTCCCAAGTAAAAATCCACATCACCGCTTTTCACTTTCCGCGCCGCGATCATATCCGGATCCAGCGAAGCTTCAACAAGCCCCGGGAATTTCTTCTCAATAATCTGTTTCGTTTGTAACGCGGTTAATCCGCAGCATTCAATTTTTAACATAAGCAATTCTCCTCTTTCATTCCATTACAATAGGACTAGTCCAAGAAAGATCATGATGTTGTACAGAATACCGACTGCAACGGCCGCTAACGGGCCGACTGCCGACTTCGGAATCCGCTGTCCGGTGACGTCGTTGAGGACGAAGAAACCACCGACGATCATAAGACCGACTGCACCCCAGGTTGCGTTTGCCGCCAGGAAAGAACCGGCAACCAACGCCAGACCGATGCAGGAAACCATCGCGTCACGGATATAATCGCCGCATTTGGACAGTTCCGGGAACTTCGATAACCCCTTGCCCAATAAGCCTAACAGCTGAATTTCAACAAATTCCGCAACAAAGCCGAAGACAGGAGCCAGCCACCAGGTCGGAGCCAGACAGCCGACCAGCATCACCGTCGTCAGACCGACAGCCTGATAAACGCCGGTTGCCAGCGCCGTGGAAACGATCAATGGGATAAACGCGATAATAACGCCGATCATCGCCAGTTCAAACGTGCCCATGTTGCCCGCTAAGACAGCTGAGGACAGGACATACGGCTGATAAGCCTGAGCCAGAACATGAATCCCCAACGCGTTCAGCGCGCCCTGGATGCACAGATAAACCCAGTTGCTCTTAATCCGATTGGCATTCTTCGTAAACAGGTTTTCGGTTTCCGAATCATTTTCCACGCTTTCCGCATTCTTGCTTCCATTAATGGAATAGACAAGCAGGCAGATCATGCCGGCCAGCATCGCGAAGGTGTACGGATACAGGCTGACGGAGATCGAACCGAAATTGACAGCGCCGACCACTGTGCAGAAAATGTAGACGATCGCTTCGATAAGACCGGTTGTGATTCCCTTTTTAGCCCCGAACTGGCTTGCGATCGCAACCGCTGGGAACATACAGAACACCGGCAGCGCCGGGGAGCTGATCTGTGTCAAATCATTTAAGAAGTTATACGGCAGCGCTGTGAATGCAGAATTGATAAAGCTGGTGCCGAAGGCGCACAGCGCGCCATACGCACCGCCGATGATTAACGCGACCCACTTGTTCGGCGACCAGGCGCCCAGGCAGTCGGTAGCGATTAACGTCAGATGACAGGCGATCAGGCCTGTGCCCAGCCACTGGCTGAAGCCGGCCAGAACCCAGCCGAAACCCATGCCGGTAACGACGACCGCAAACTCCGCCCGCGTCATCCGGCCTTCCATCAATTCTGGAAAAACCGGCCGCGCGCCGTCGTTGAAGTTGGAAATACATTTGTGCGAAAGCAGGCTCGCCCAGGCACAGATCGCAATCAGAACGATCGCGCGAAACGGCAGTGAAAATTCAAAATTAGTAATGATTCCTTCCATGTTTACCTCCTCTTACTAACATGATTCCCCTTCATTTAATCGCCGCAGCCTTCTGCCAACCGGGCGATTAAATTATTTATGTGAAGCAGCGCGTAATCCTGTTCGGTTTGATTGAAATGATTGCGCGTCGCCGCCATAACATCCTGAAGCATCTGCAGCGATTGCGGATAGCTGTCCAACCCTTCCAGCTCCGCCTTCACCTCCGGCGGCAGCGGTTCGATTTTCTCCCCCGTCGCATTGCGGCCAAAGGCCGCGCACAGATGCGCGATAAACGTATCGGCGTTTTCCTCCTGAAGCTGAATGTGATATTTCTGGTCAAACATCGCGATGATCGCCTGAATGTCGTCAACGTCGGCCGGCTGAATCATGCCGCCCTCCAGATACAGATTCAATCTTTCCGTAAAATCCATTCTCCTCATTTTCCTTTCTTTTTGTTTTTTACCGGCGCATTTTTCGCGGTTTCCACCGGCATGTACCGAAGTCCGAACAGCTTGTCCGTCAGCGCCAGACATAGCTGATCGGAAAACTGCGTAATCACGATCGCAATCGAACAGGTGACGATCAACGCGACATAGCTGGTCAATGTCCCCAGCCGGCTGCAGCCGTACATCAGCAGACTGACGACGACCGCGACGAACAACATGCGGATGTATTTCAGTTTGCGCTGTGTCGCAGGATCCAGCGCCATCACCGCGTGGCAATGCGTGCATTCCCATGACTTCCGCAGCTTCATCTCACTAACTTCATGGATCTTGCCACATCGGTAACATTTGATTTTTTTCATCTCATCCCACCCAATATACACTATTCCGTATTTACAAATTCAGTATAGCCCCGGCAAGTGAGAAAGTCAACAAGCAAAATACATTTTTATGTATTTTGAAGTTCGATTGATTTTTCTTACCTTTCCACTGCCGCCTTCGGCGTTTGACAACTCCTGTCGTTTTTCAATTCTTCTTGAATTTCTCACCTTTCCATTCTGATTCCCGAGATTTAAAGCAGGGCAAGACATGGGCCGCAACAGCCTTGCAGACATAAAAAAAACCAGTTTCTTCCGTCCGCGTCAGAATCTGACAGACGATCGAAACCGGCTTAATAGCTCGGTGTTATTTTTTCTTCCAGAACCAGGCGCTGGATGTTCAGCACCGTTTCCACGTCGACCAGTTCTTTGATCAACGTCGAAATTTCATTCTCTCGGGCAACGACCAGTACGGCCTCGGTGTTGTCTTTGTTGACCTGCTGGATTGATTTCGTATGGATTTTGACATGTTTATCGTTGGCTTCGTCGATATTCATGACCGTCGCGTCGATATCGCCGGAAATCACGCGCTCGATGATCCGCGAATATTCGATCTCAATAAATTCGACGTTTTTGCCCTGACAGACAAACTGCGTCAGCTCTTTCTGGTCAATCGAGGCAGAATCAATGCCGACCTTCATCCCGTCCTGAATTTCCCGAATATTCGGATTATGGAACATGATTACGTGATTGCTTAAATAAGAGCCTGCGCCGAAACCGACGACGATCTCAATTTTATCCGGATATTTTTCGATGAAATAATTGGCGGCGTATCGGGAAACGACCGCGAAGTCGTAACGTTTCTGCAAAACCATGCTGATGCGGTTGACAGAGCCGCGCATGTAGGCAAGATTGATCGGCAGGTCGTAATTATTTTCCATCGACGCGATCAAACCGGAGGCCAGTCCCTCATAACGGCGGCTGTAAGGCAGCGGCATCGTGCCTAACAACATCCGCACGCCTGCAAATTTCAGCAGCACCCGCATGTTCTTTTTCACCAGATAGGAACCCAGATGGCCCTTGGATTCAATCCGCACCGCTTCATGATCCACCAGCGTCTTGATCGCGTTTTGAACCGTGCCGCGGGCCAGACTTAATGAATCCACAAATTCGCTGACCGTCGGGATTCGTTCTCCCACTGAATATTTCAGCAGTTCCTTGGATACTTTAATCGTCGCAATCGCATTTTTCCCCATTAAATCTTCATAGTACATCATAGTTTATCTCCGTTTGCTGAACCTTGCGCGCCAAAACCGGCCGGCGCTCTCTTTCCTGTTATTTTACCATCGAACCGGATAAATTCAAAGCCAGGTTCACGCGGCCGATCAAAATTCCCGACTTTCCGCAGATTCCCTGAAAGCTTCAAAATCAGCGTCTTTGCGGATCGAAAAAGAAACGGTCCGTTAAGATTAAGAAGAGAGCGGGAAAATATTCCGATTGACTTCTCAGAGATAATCCGGCGTGCAGAGGCTGAGCGGCGCTGAAATTCATGGGCCGAGGTATTCGTCAATCTGGATCGACAACAGAAAATTCTGGCAATCCTTGGGATTCTCACTGGCAAATCCGCTGATCTGGCGGGCTTTCTGAATCCGGTAAGCCAGGGAGTTGCGGTGCAGATGCAGTGCGGCGGCCGTGTTTGTCGGACTGCACTGGGATTGCAGATAGGTTTTAAACGTCGCCAGAAAGTCTGTCTGATGCGTCTGATCAAAGTCTTTTAAGCGCTGAATTCCAGGATGGACAAAATCGTGCAGCGCTAACGCGCTGTGACAGGACAGAGTGTGCAGCAGCGTCTTAAAATAAAGATCGCGGAAAGCAACCAGACCGCTCAGGGCGTCCGTCACCGTCAATCCCCCCTGAAGCATCGCTACGACGATCGGACAGCTGGCGAGGTTTTCGATCGGATCGCTGACGATCATCAACGTCTCGGATTGCAGCGCCAGCGTATTCAGCGCTTCCTGCCGGTCTTCGTTCCAATCCTGCGGATCGAGCAGAAAATACAGATCGTTCTGATGTTGAAAACTTTCAATGACCTGCACGCGGCGGTTGATTTCCTCATTGTAGTATTTCAGCGTGCAGGTTTTGCTTTTTGGAATCTGGCTTAACAACAGGCAGAAGCTGCGGTTCAGCAAGTGCGGAAACGCCTGCAGCCGCGAGCGCAGAATTTCGGGATGGAAAAACCGGCCGTGCAGAATATCCTGAATCAGCAGTTCAAATTGCGTATCCGCCTTTTCCGCCGCATTGTTCGCTTTAAACAGCTCGATCTGTAAAAGCAGCGCGAGCTGATCGACAAGACGCACGTCGGTCTGTGTAAACGGACGGTTCAGCTGCAATACCTCAATGCCGCCTAACAGATGCGGCAAAGCGCCGATCGAGCAGCTGATCAACTTGAGCCGCTCTTTGTTGTAATCGACCAGCTGAGCGCAGCGGATATGGTGCTGGCTGAACCGCATGATCGCTGTTTCGACATGGCGCAGATATTCCGGATGTGGTTCCTTGTGAATCAGGAAATAATCGTAAACCGGATTGCCGCAGGGTTCATCGGGCCAGGAACAGATCAGGGAAAACATTTTATCCAGAACGTGGATCGGATTCTGAATGTATTGACAGGCGGTTTTCACCAGCGCAGTAATGCCCTCGCCCGAACTCGCCGCCCGTCCCAGCGCGGACAGCGCCTGCGCGTACACGTCGGTGTCGGTCAGCAGCGCAGAGAGCGTCTGGTATAAATCCAGCGCGCTGCCGGTATGATAAACCGCGGCGTTAAAGGCTGGCGCGCTGGCTTCCATCAACAGAAAGAAGCATTGCGGATAGGCCGAAGGATCCAACGTAAACGGCTCAGCCTGGATATACAAGGTCGCGGGCGTCAGCACAGCCGGCAGCTCAAAGATCAGCTGACAGCAGGTGATCGGCATTTCGCCCAAATCCCGCGGGATGGATATGGCATAACCGCCTGCGACAGCGGCGATCAACGCCTGACTCTGCATCATTAATTCTCCCCTTTCAGCGGATGTCCCGCCTGATTTCCCCTTATTTCCCGGTTTTTCGGCATTTTGCACGAAATACTCTGTGAATAATCTAGCAATCGGATGATGAATACGGTTCCATTGCCTTGTTAAAATTATAGCATAAGAGGAGGATCAATACCTATGGTTAAAATTTCAAGACGCGACTTCTTAAAAGGAAGCGGCGCCACCGCATTAACCCTCATGGCAGCCGGATTAGTCGGCTGTTCGGCAGAAAATGAAAAAACCCCCGATGCCCCTGCGTCTTCGCCGGCTCCGGAAAACGACAAAATCGCCGCAGCTTATCTCAATCCGCAGCGCGACGACTACCGCAGCAACACCAAAGAATTGAAAACGTTGTTCTCGCCGCTGACCATCGGCTCGCTTCAGCTCAGCCACCGGATGGTCAAATCGGCAGCCGGATCCGCAACCTATCTGGCCGGATTAACGGATGAACTGCTTCAATATTATATCAATTTCGCCAAGGGCGGCGTTGAGATGATTTATGTGGAAGGGATTTCCGCTTTGGAAATTCCTGCCGACGGCAGCGGCTACGACGCTGAAACCCTGGCCTTCGGTCAGAAGCTGGTCGCGGAATGTGCGAAGTATGGCGCCAGCCTGGGCTATCAGTGGGCGCAGTTCGGCGCCGGGGAAAATGAAATGAGCGTCGAACAGATTCAGGCGATCGAAGACCGCGGCGCGCAGATCGCCAAGGGCATGCAGCAGCTGGGCTTCAAAGCGTTTGAAATCAACGCCGCCGGCTTCAATATGGGCGAACATTTCCTGTCCCGTTTCTACAACGTACGCACGGACGAATATGGCTGCACCAGTCTGGAAAACCGCGCCCGTTTCGTCACGGAGTGCATCGCCAAGATCAAGGAAGCCTGCGGTGCGGACTTCAATGTTCAGATCTTAATCGACGCGATTGAGGAAAACGACAACGTCGCCAACAATCCGACGTTAATGACGTTGGACAACGCGGTCACAACGCCGCGCACAAAAATCACGACGGTAGAGGAAGGCATCGCTTTCGCGAAGCTGTTTGAGGCCGCCGGCGCGGATTCCATGCATTTGCGCTTAGGTCCGCTGGGTCATCACGTCGCGCAGTTCGGCAGCGATCTGTACTTTATCTTAAACGGCATCGAAGGCGCGTCCGGCTTCGGCACGCAGTATGATTTCAAAAAGCACTGGCAGGGCCAGCTGATCGGCGATACGCAGGGCGCCGGCATGCTTCTGAACGTCGCGGCCCGCTACAAGGCCGCCGTCAGCATTCCCTGCGGCGTCGTCACTTACATGGACCCGGCGCACGCTCCGGATTTCTTCGAACAGGCGCTGGAAGACGGCAAGGCAGATTTCTTCCTGATGACCCGGCCGTTAACCGTCGATACCGAATATGTCAATAAGCTGCGTGAGGGACGGATTGATGAGATCGCGCCGTGCACCCGCTGTCTGCATTGCCATATCGGAAGCAACGAAGCCAACGCAATGGCCGGCTATTGCCGCGTCAACGCTTTGACCCAGCGCGTCATGCGTGAAGGCGGACCTGCAGCGTATGAACTGCCGCCGATCGAAAAAGCGAAAAAAGTCATGGTGATCGGCGGCGGCCCGGCTGGAATGGAAGCGGCCCGGATTGCGGCAGCCCGCGGCCACGACGTGACCTTGTATGAAAAGAAAGGGACGCTGGGCGGCCTGCTGGATTTCGCACATACCGTCAAGGGTCCGCATGAAAACTTGCAGGAT
Source organism: Holdemania sp. (assembly GCF_986127675.1). Taxonomy (NCBI): domain Bacteria; kingdom Bacillati; phylum Bacillota; class Erysipelotrichia; order Erysipelotrichales; family Erysipelotrichaceae; genus Holdemania; species Holdemania sp. Next base: position 14,896 of record NZ_CFQZWI010000018.1, read on the forward strand.
TTCAAGAACTATCTGATCCGTCAGCTGGAAATCACCGGCGTCAAAGTGGAAACCGGCGTGGAAGTCGACGCCGCCAAGATCAACGCGGAAGCACCGGATGCCGTTATTCTGGCTGCCGGGGGGCTGCGCGACACTTTGCAGGTGGAAGGCGACGGCAGTGCTCCGGTGATCGACATGGAATCGTTCATGTTTACGGAAATGGGGGAAAACGTCCTCATCTACGGCTCCAATGCCCAGGCCTTCGACGCCGCTCTGTGGCTGACCGTTCACAAAAAGCACGTCACGATGATCACGCCGAATACAGCCGCGGAAATGGATATGCAGCAATCGCAGCACGCGATGCGAATGATGACCACGGCGTTGTATTCGCTGGGCTTCAGCGCCTGGCCGCAGGCTTCATTGAAGTCGGTCAATCAGAACAAAGCAGTCATCCTGACCGAAACCGGCGTGGAGATGGAAATCGCCTGCGACGCGATCGTCAACGCCGCCGACATGCTGCCGAACACCAGCCTGCTGGAAGGATTGACCGTAGCGGAAACCTATGCCGTCGGCGACTGTGCCAATCCGTTCAATATCGCCAAGGCGATCCATGCAGGCAACGACGCCGGCCGCGCCGTCTAAGCGCCTAATTCTTTGATGAATCTGAGCCAGAATTGAGGTTGATTCCAGTTCATTCTGAAATCTGACCGGCTCAGGAAGATGAAATAAAAACAGGAATCAAGCCAAATCTGCGCCGCTATGGCCCGGATGAAGGTTGTTCCTGTTTTTTTTATCGTTGTTGCTCAGATAACCTTGCTGCGATCTCCTGAATGGAAAATGGTCGGGGAAGACGTTTTGGTTATTCTGCCGCTGTGACCTCAAAATCGCGCGTTCCCTGCGGACAGCCGTTGATGATCAGGGTGACCGAATGGCGTCCCGGGTAATGTTTTCTGACGCTTGTGTCGGCAAAGTGTTGTTTTTTTACATATTTCCGTTTCTCGCCTGCCTTTAAGGTAAGCTCGGATATTTTATAGTTTTTCCGACTGCGTTTTCCTTTGGCCTTCATGTAGTCAACCGCATATTCCAGCCGTACCCGAACGTCGGTTTCCGCGTTGAGCACAAAGGAAAAAACCAGATCTTCGCCAATTCGCACGACCGGTGTCGTCACAGTGAATTCCGCCGTCTTTACACTGGCATTCTCCGCCAGTCCAAACAGCGCCAGCGCTTCCGGATTTCCCTTTTTCAGCAATGTCCGGCAGCCATGTTTGAGGATTGCGTCTGTGATCGCGTTCTGCCCCTGCCAGCGGCGCGCCGTTTCCAGCACAAGCTCGGGATGCGTCTTGGAAATATCGTTCAGGTTGTTCGCCACGCTTTTCTGAACATACGGCGAGGGATCCGCTTTCAGCAGCTCGAGAATTCGCAGCACCGGCAACGGATTCTGCTTGAAGCTCGCTAACGCCTGGCCCCAGGGCAGCTGCGGACGGCAACCCTCGCTGGCCAGCCGCCGCACATGCTCGCTTTTGTGCTCAGCCCAAACCGCCATCTGCGCCATCATCCGCTTTTCGTCGCGGAGGATGAACGCGCGGACGGCGAATTCCGCCGAAGCCAGCGACGTTATGTGTTCCAATGCCGCCATGGATTGTTCCCAATCCGCTTCCGCCTGGCCGAATACTTCGACATAATCAGGCAAGCACATCAACATTAACCCGTCGCTGTCCGCTGGATAATTCGCCGCGGTCTGCCGCAGAATCGTCACCGCCTGCGAATAGTCCGCAGGCAGATATTTGCCCAAGGCCAGCGCCGTCTTCCGGATCCGGGCTTTCAGTTCCAGCGTGTCCCAGTCCATATCCAGAATCTCGCTCACAAAGGCTTCGCTCTCAAATGCAGAATGGTTTTTTTTGATTCTGCACGCCAGTTCGCCGAGCGAGTCAGCGTTGATTCTTGCTTTCATTAATTCCGCCATTCATTTCTCCTTTATCGAATTATCCACACAGATTTCAAGGTTTCAATCAATCACACAGCTTGCCGAAGCCTGTCCGGCCTGAGCGCAGCGAACGTTTAACCGCACAGTCGTTCCTGCAGGCGCACGAACAATCCATTCTATTTTCTTCCGCAGCGCGGCTGTCTGACCATAGACGCTGGAAAAGGACAACTCTGTTTGATCCTGACCATAGCCTTCCAGCGCTTCCATTTCACTGCGCGCCTGTCCCTGCACAATCTTTGCGCCCTCCAACGTAATCTGAATGGGTTCCGCCAGCTTCATCGCCTGGCGCTGCCGGCTGATCCACGTCGGCAGATAGCCGCGGTTGACGATCTCCGCCGTCACTTTCACGAAGTCATGCCCCAAAGGTTGAGCCTCAAAACGCAAAATCGCCAGTCTTGGCAGCAGGCAGACCTGACGCAGCGCAAACCGCGTGGCTTTTTCGCATTCTTCGCGCAGATACGCCGGCGGGCAGTTTTGGATCGTAAACTTATAATCCAGCCCGCCGATCTCCACCTCGCCCAGCTGCGGATGCTTCAGCGGCGTCCACGGCTTCCAGGCTTGCGGACAATGAGCGTCGATCCAGGCCAACGTTAATTTCTGCTGCTGCAACTGCTGCGCCTCGCTCAAATCCGGATCCAGCTGATCTTCCACGCTGATCCCGGCCCGGCTCTGCAAATCCCACAGCTCGGCCGTCACTGCGAAAATTCCGCGGTTCAGATAAGCCCAGTCATCGCCCGCGCCGGCCGCATAATCGGTTTCCGTACAGTGAAAGCCATCGTATAAATTCAATAACGGATAACCCATCTCTTCGGTTGCCAGCGCGCCAATCGCATGATAGATTTTCCGATCCAGCGGATCCTGTTCAGCTTCCGAAAACGGTCCCGGCGGATTGAGAATCATACCGCCGCTGGTATGATGAGTAACCATCACGCCGATATTGTGATGAGCGATCAGAAAATCCGCCACCGCACGGGTTTCCGGATTATCCAGCGGATAGTTTCCCGCTCCCGGCTGCTGCGGCTTCCACCAGCACGGATAATTGCGGTTGAAGTCCAGCCCCCATTGGGCTGGGGCCGCTTTAAGAATTTCCCCCTTCTCCCCACGCAGCATGCCTTCCGGCATCACTGTATAGAACACGCCGTCCATTTCATCCGGCCGCCGCCGGCGCAATAACCGCGGTTCTTCCTCATCCGCCGCCCACGCTCCGGTTTCGTCGGGAATCCGCATCCAGCGAATCACACCGTCCTGATCCAGATCCTGCCGGACGACGCCGGACTGTTCTTTCCCTGAAACCCGGTTGACGGAGCGCAGCAGCTGGGGCGTTTTCAGATAAACCTCCGCGCCATCCGGAGAAATCCGCGGGATAAACGTAAACGTATAAGCCCGAAGCAGTTTTGCGATCTGCGGTTCAGCGTGTCCGGTCAACAGCACATCCAGCTGATGCAGCGCGGCCATCGACCCCGTCACTTCCCCGGCATGCGTGTTTCCGTCGATATGCTGCGCCGGTTTCTCATCGAAATCCCCGCAGCTTAAGTCCGTCACCTCCATCGCCCACAAATCGCGCCCTTCCGGGGTTTTTCCCAAGCTCCTTAAGCAGGCAAAGTCCGGGTAATGCTCACTAAAATAGACCAGCCGCGCCGTCAGCTCGGCATAATCCGCATAATGATCATAAGTAAAAGTCGTTTTCATCCCATCAACTCCGTTTCTGATGAAATCAGTGTAGCACCGTTTTTCTCCATCCGCAAAACAAATCCGCTCCCCTCCTTCGTGTTTCGCATTTCCCCGCTGAAAAAACAAAAAAACCGGACAGGCCGGTTTTCCCTTACAATTTTAGCGTCAGGATGTTCAGTACGCCGTAGACGATCAGCGTGATCACGATCGCCCAGGACAGGAAGAACTGCTGGATTAAAATCCACGGATTTGCTTCCCGGCGCACGATGATCCGCTTATGCCGCCGCCGGATCAGCGCGATTAGCGCCAGGGCGTAAATGATGACGCAGCTTAATCCGATCACCCATGAATACTGCACCGGCACCAGCTGTAAAGCGACCGTCTGCAAATTGATTGCGATATGGATGATCACCGCCGGCAGAATTGAATTGAAGCGCATCGTCACAACCGCCAGAAAAGCGCCCAGAAAGAATGAGGGCAGAATGTTGATCAGATTACCGTGCATCAGAGAAAACAACAGCGAGCTGGCGAAGATCGCGAAATAATTACCCATCCGGCCAAAACTGCGCAGGCAGACGCCGCGGAAAATAAATTCCTCGCAAAAAGGGAACACGACTGCCGTCTGGATCACATTCAGGATGACCGCCGGTAATTTTCCCTGCAGGATCAGCTGTGATGATGTGAACTGAATATTGGACCAGCTGAGCACCAGCGAGAGAATTCCGACGATAAAAGTCAGAAGCAGATTCAGTGCCAGACCGATCAATGTCAATTCGAGAATATCGCGCCACTCGCCCTGACAACGCCCGAAAAACCGCCCTGTCTTCATTTTCTTTATCGCGGCATACGCTTGAAAGGGAAGAAGCATGACGATCAGCGTCACGGCGATCCGGATTCCAGCTTCCGCTGCCTGACGGTCAACCGTTTGATAATACGGCTCCAGCAGCGGAACGAGCCGCTGATAGCCAAAGGCCGCGCCGACGGCCAGCGCAAAGACAACCAGAAACGTCAGTCCGACGCCATTGAATTCCCGGCGCAGCTGACGCGGCGTTACCGTCTGAATAATCCGATCGCTCATTGTTCCCCCTCCTTTTCAATCTTCTGAAATTCCACGGTGTAGCCGTCCGGATCCTGAATAAAAAAGGAATACACGGCAAACTGCGGATGCCGCCGGGGAGCGGAAGCTCCCTTCATGTCTTTGAATTTTTCGTACAGCGCGTCGACTTCAGCCTCATCGGCGCAGTTAAAGGAAATGCACGAATAGGCCGGAAGCTCAAAATCCACGCTTTCCACAAAGCCCAGATAGCCATAACCGCTGTCGTAAATATGACAGCCCGGCTGCGTATGCCAAAGTTTCAGCCCTAATTGCTGAATATAAAAAGCATCGGTTGCCGCCAGACTGCGGCAACGATGAAAGACGACCATTGATTCCATAGTGCATCGCTCCTGTTCTCTGATTCAGAACTGTATTGTTTCCATCCCCCGTTTATTAACCGGAGTACGGCGGTCTCTGCTAAAGCGGCAGGATTGGATCTCCTGTCCGTGAAGAAACCCGATTTCTCTGTGCGCTTCACAGTAAAACTTGTTTTTGACGATTTCTCCCCTCGGCCACAGAGGTCGGGGAAAAATCACTTGCTGCGCTGAATGCTTTTTTATTATCGCATATTTTTTTAAGAATGGAAATAGCGACCCTTGCCGCTTTGCGTGCAGATTTAGAAATTCTGCGGTGATTTTATTTCCATCCAAGGTTTACCTGAGGTGCGAACGAGGCTTTCCTACTTTGATTTTCAACGACATCTGGCTTATACTAAAGCTATTGCAAAGAATTAAAAAAGGAGGAATCCGATGCACAAACAACAATGGGAAACGCAGCTGGCTCAGGCGCAACGACGAAGCGCTCAGCTCCATCGCAAAAACTCACAGATCGCCGGGGTTCGCTTCGGTTTATTTTTAATCGCGGCATGGGCTTTTTTTCAAGTCGTCGACGGTTGGAGGGGCTATGGGCCGATCCTGATCCTGAGTCTGACCGGGTTTTGTCTGGCGATGCTGGCGCATCAGAAAAACAACCGGCTCTATCTTGAAGCGCAGGCGCAAATCGAAGTGCTCCAGCGCTGTCTGGCGCGGTTTGACGGCCGTTGGCAGCAGGCGCCGGAAACCGGCGCGGAATTTTTAGACGACGATCAGCCCGCGCTGGCCGATCTCGACGTGTTCGGACCGCGTTCGTTATATCAGTTCTGCTGCATGGCGGTCCTGCCGCAGGGAAAGACGGCGCTGGCGTCCTGTTTTAAAGATTCAGCCGCGGCCGAAACGATCCGCGAGCGTCAGGAAACCGTGACCGTTCTGGCCCAGCATTCGGAATTCATGCTTGCGGACTGGACCTGCACGCACGGTCTGACGCCGCAGACAGCCGCCGCAATGGCTTCCGACAAGCTCAATGAGCTTGTCCAGCCGATCACGCTGCCGATTCCCGGCTGGTTTATCCGCTGGATGCCGGCGGTGACGCTGACGTTATTGGGGCTGACGCTGCTGCGCTGGATCTCGCCGCTGTGCTTCATCCTGATCTTTTTTGTCCAGTCCGCGCTCGCCCTGTTTTCCCTTGGGACCGTGCACAGCCGTCTGCAGACCGTCGCAAAGGTCCGGCAGGGGCTGCAGAACTGCCTGACCCGTTGTCAGAAGCTGGATCAGTCGGAATTGTCCAGCCCCTTGATCGACACGCTGAAAACCCGGATCCGTCAGCCGCAGGGACTGCTTCAGGGCGTAAAGCAGCTCGACGGGCTGTTAAACCGGCTGTCGCTGCAGGCCAATCCGTTTCTCTATCTGCCGGCGCAGTTATTGCTGCTTTGGGATCTGCAATGCGTGGGGGCCTGGAATCAATGGCAGGCTCAGGCCGGGCAGACGTGGATCGCCGTGATGGAACTGCTGGGACAGCTGGAATCGCTGGAATCGCTGGCGCTGATCGCGCTGACGCATCCGCAGACCTGCATGCCGAAGCTGCATGAGGAAACGACGCCGGTTCTGGCATTTACGCAGCTGACTCACCCGCTGCTGGATCCCGATCAGGCAATCGGCAACGATTTCACCCTCGATCATTCGCTGACACTGGTCACCGGCTCCAACATGTCCGGCAAGACGACGTTCATGCGCACGATCGGTCTGAATCAGATTCTGGCCGCAGCCGGCGGTCCCGTCTGCGCGCAAAGCATGGATACGTCCGGCTTTACCGTTTTAACCTCGATGCGGATCCGCGACGACGTCAACGAGGGCATCTCCACCTTCTATGGCGAGCTGTTAAGAATCCGCAGGATCATCGACGCCGTGCCTCAGAAAAAACCGCTGCTGGTGCTGATCGACGAAATCTTCAAGGGCACCAACTCGCTGGATCGGATCGACGGCAGCGCTCAGGTACTTCGCCACCTGAATCACCCATGGATCCGCGCGATGATCACGACGCACGACTTTGAGTTGTGCGCCCTGCAGGAACAAACGGGACTTTCCTTAGTCAACGTTCATTTTGAGGAACATTACCAGAATCAGAAGATTTTCTTTGATTACAAGCTCAAGCCGGGCCGCTGTACGCAGCGCAACGCTCGATATTTAATGAAAATGATTGGGATCACGGATTGATTTTCACTGGTTTTACGATACAATGAGTTCATAGAGATTGGGGGACATACAATGATAGCTATTACACACGGCAAGCTGCTGACCGTCGTCAACGGTACGATTGAAGACGGCACGCTGCTTCTCGACAACGGCAAGATCACAGCGATTGGCAAGGATCTCGCGATCCCGCAGGGAGCTGAGGTCATCGACGCTTCCGGAAAATGGGTGACTCCGGGCTTGATCGACGCGCACACGCACATTTCTACCTTTAACGAACCGCACTGGATGCCGCACATCGGCGATGGCAACGAGGTCACCTCACCCGTCACCGCTCAGATCCGCGGCATCGACGCGCTGAATCCCTTCGACATGGCGATCGGTGCGGCGCGGTCGGCCGGCTTTACGACCTGCTACACCGGGCCGGGCAGCGCCAACGTCATCGGCGGCACCGGCTTGAGCTTCAAGCTGAAAAACGCGGCGACCGTTCAGGAAATTGCGATCGAAGGTTCGGAAATGATGAAAATGGCGCTGGGCGAAAACCCGAAGCGCTGCTACGGCTCGGAAAAGAAAATGCCGATGACCCGGATGGGCACCGGCGCGGTGCTGCGCAAAGCGTTATTCGACGCGAAGCAATACAGCGACGCGCTGGCTGCGGGCAAAGACGTCAAGCGTGACTTTGATTTAGAAGCGCTGGTTCCGGTCGTCCGCGGCGAAATGCGCTGCCGGATCCATTGCCACCGCGCTGACGACATCGTCACGGCGATCCGGATTGCCGAGGAATTCAACCTTGATTACACGATCGAGCATTGCACCGAAGGGTATAAGATTCTGGATTTCTTAAAGGCGAAAAAGACCAAGGTTATCATCGGTCCGCTGTTAATGGGGCCGCAGAAATTTGAGATCTGGGGCTGCCGTCAGGATACCCCGGCCGTCTTTGAAAAGGCCGGAATTGAGGATTTCTGTCTGATGGCGGACGATTCCTCCGCCACGAAATGGCTGCCGGTTCACGTCGGCATCGCAATGCGCAATGGCCTCAGCTTTGAACAGGCGTTAAAATGCGTGACGATCAATCCGGCGAAGCTTCTGAAGCTGGACGATCGGATCGGTTCGCTGGAGGTGGGCAAAGACGCGGACATCGCGATCTTTAACGGCATGCCGTTCTCCAATCTGACGCTGTGCGAACAGGTCATCATTGACGGAAAACCGGAATTTGTCCGGCAGGAGGGTGATTTATGATCGCCATTATTCATGGAAAGCTGCTGACTGTCACGCAGGGCGTCATCGAAGACGGCACCCTGCTGATCGATCAGGGCAAAATTACGGCGGTCGGTCAAAATATCGCCGTTCCGGAAGGCGCGGAAATTCTCGATGCTTCCGGCAAATGGGTGACGCCGGGGCTGATCGACGCCCACAGCCATCTGTCGGGGTTAAACGAACCGGCCTGGATGCCTTCGACGATGGATGCCAACGAAATTACCGATCCCGTCACTGCCCAGGTGCGGATGCTGGACGCGTTCAACCCGTTTGACGAAGCGATCCCGAAGGTCAGAAACGCCGGCTTCACGACCTGCTGCACACTGCCGGGCAGCGCCAACGTCATCGGCGGCGTCGGTTTTTCCTTCAAGCTGAAAAACGCGGCGACCGTTCAGGAAATGATGATTCCGGGCACGGAAGTCATGAAAATGGCGCTGGGCGAAAATCCAAAGCGCTGCTATGGCCCGGATAAGAAAATGCCGATGACCCGAATGGGGACCGGCGCCGTGCTGCGGGAAACGTTATTCAAAGCGAAAGTCTACTCGGATAAATTAAAAAAAGCGGAAACAGACTCCAGCTTTTACGTCGAACCGGATTTCCGGCTGGATCCGCTGGTCCCGGTTGTCCGCGGTGAACGCCGCTGCCGGATTCACTGCCACCAGGCGGATGATATCGTCACCGCAATCCGGATCGCTGAGGAATTTAAGCTGAGCTATGCCATCGAGCATTGCACGGAAGGCTATAAGATCAAGGAATTCTTAAAAGAAAAGAACATCACGGCAGTTGTCGGACCGTTAAAAATGGGACCGATGAAATTTGAAATCTGGGGCTGCCGCCAGGACACGCCGGCGGTCTTTGAAAAGACGGGCATCAACTTCTGCCTGACCGCGGACGGCGCTTCCGACACCGTCTGGCTGCCAAGCGATATCGGCATTGCGATGCGTTACGGACTGAGCTTTGAGACCGCGCTGGAATCCGTGACGATCCGTCCAGCCCGGCTGCTGGGATTGGAAGACCACGTCGGTTCGTTAGAAGCCGGCAAAGACGCGGACGTCGCGATCTTCGACGGCATGCCGTTTGAAAATCTGACATCCTGTCTGACCACGATCATCGACGGGAAAATCGAGCACTGCACGCTGTAACAAAATTGCAGAAGGCGCTGAGAATTTCCCTCCGAAACAAATCCCTGCCGTATACCGATCAAAAATGGAACAGAACTCCATGGGAGCCTGTTCCATTTTTTTTGTGCGCGCAAATGGCGGCTGTACAGGCTGCATCATCCCGGTTGGCATGGTTAAAGGCTGCCGGGGATTGTTCTTTTTGATTTCCAAAAAGATTAATTTTCCTTTACCGATAAATTCCCGTTTCAGGGAGTATTCAACTTGCTTAAACATCATTTGTTTCCGTCAATCTGACGCAGGATTTTTCAGATAATCCAGCTCGTGCAGCCGGTCCTCCAGGGAAGCAACTTTCCGCTCCGCGGCATCAGTCTGACTTGACGCCACTTTATGACGTTGAAAGAAAAAGGCAGCCGAAAAACAAAATAGTCCAAAAATTCAAAATACTGCTTGACGCATTATACTACGCGATATATAGTATAACACGTAAGGAGGTAATCATGGATAGTCAACTAAAAAAGGGATTGTTGGAAATCTGCGTGCTGGCCGCGCTGGCAAAGCAGGATTCCTATGGTTATCAAATCATCAAAGACGTTTCCCAGGTCATTGAGATCTCTGAATCCACATTATATCCGATTCTTAAACGCCTGGAAGCCAGTCACGATCTGGAAACCTATTCCGTCGAGCATAACAGCCGGCTGCGTAAATATTACCGGCTGACGGACAGCGGCCGCCGGCACATCGCTGATTTTCTGGATGATTGGAAAGCGGTGATGACCGTGATCGATTTTATAAAAGGAGAAGTTCACCATGACTGAAAAAGAATATCTTGATGCTTTAAACAAAGCGCTGAAATGGCTGCCGAAGCCGGAAAAAGAAATTTGTTTCAACTACGCCCGGGAGATGATCGAGGATCGAATCGAAAACGGCTTCTCGGAAGCCGAGGCCGTCGCTCAGCTGGAAACGCCCGGGCAGATGGCGAAAGCTTTTCTCGAGGACCGCGGCAGTCTGAAATTTAAATTTTCATTGCCGTTGAACAGCGGACTGACCGTCATTCTGCTCGTGCTGGGTTTCCCCCTGTGGGGCGCCCTGTTATTGGCGGGATTGATGGTGTTGCTGGCAGGCTTTCTGATCGCCGGCTGCGTGCCGTTTCTCTGCGTCGTGCTGACGGTCAGCCTGTTATTCGTCGCGCTGGTCAGCGTCAGCGCCAGCCCGTTTGTAATGGGAACCGTCTCGTTCACGGCCGGCATCATTCAGTTCGGCGTCGGAATGATGGCGCTGGGCGGTTTAATTCTGGCGGCATTAGGCGCGTCGCTCAGTATTCCGTGGTTTAAATCCGCGGTGATGAAAACAGCGCAGAATCTGCGTTCTCTGTTTTTCCAGGAGGTAAAAAAATGGTAATCCGAAATTTTAGAAAAAAGGCGTTGATCGCCGGCCTGTTCTTCGTTCTGACCGGTTCGCTGATCGTGGGCGCGGGCTTGGCAGCCGGAGGTCGTGATGCGTTAGCCGCCGGTCCCTCGAAGCCATGGTACCAGACGATTTGGATTGAAGATGGAAAGATTGTCGTCAGTCTGGATTTCCTGAACGGTTCGTTGTTTCACATCCGCTTTTAAACAGAAAGGAGACTATCCTCATGACACAATTTACTGCATATCAGAAAAAACAGCTCGGCCTGTTCGCCATGCTGACCCTCGCCTTTCTCAGCCTGTTTACCGTTTTATACGCCCGCAATCGCGATAACACGCTGCTTTCGCTGCTGATGCTGACGCCGGCGCTCAGCGCGCTGATCGTCAACAGGCTGACGCATGAGCGCCGCTCCTTGTTTCTGCGGCCAAAATTCAAGCGCAACCTTTCCCGTTATGCGTTGAGCTGGTTTCTTCCGCCCCTGCTGGCCTTTGCCGGAGCCGGACTCTACTTCCTGATTTTCCCATCGCAGTTTCAGCCGCTGGCCTCGCGCTTTGCGGTCAATAACGTCCTTGCGGAGCCGGGTGCGTATGGAAGACAGCTGCTTCCAGTCGTGCTGCTTGCGGTTCTCGTCAATCCCTTCGGCGGACTGATTCCGGCGTTGGGCGAGGAACTGGCCTGGCGGGGCTGGCTGCTTCCCCGGCTGCGCGATGTCCTGGGCACGCGGAAATCCGTCGTTGTAACGGCTTTGATCTGGGGCTTATGGCATGCGCCGATCATCCTGCTGGGCTACAATTATGGAACCGATCATCCGCTGCTCGGCGTGCTGATGCAGCTGTGGCTCTGTTTGATTCAGGGGATCATCCTGGCCTGGCTGCAATTTCGAAGTGAATCTGTGTGGACCTGCGCTCTGTGGCATGCGTCCTTAAACGGGATTGACCGCTACGCCGCTTCAGCCCTGCTGAGCGCGGGCAGCGTTATGCCGTTAGTCGGTCCGGATCTGACGGGGTTGATCGGCGGACTGGGGTTTGTTCTGGCGGCGGTCCTCTGTTGGCGCGGGATTTGCCAACTGCCGAAGCGTTCCAGTACTGCGAAGTCTGACGCTTTCCTCAATTCCGATTTATCCTTGATCCAATAACGTTTGACCGACTGCCTCCAAATAAAAAAATCCGGACAGGAAATGATCTTCCCCGCACCGGATAATCCTGATAGAACACAAGAGCAACGTCTTCCGGCACCCGCCGGAAGCGTTTTTATTTTACTAAAATTGTCCGTTTTTTCCATCGAGAGCCCCTCTTTATCCAGCACCGTGCAGCGCGAACGGGTCATAATCGTCTCGCATGGGAAATCGCATTCCCCACAGGCTGTCAATTCCTGATGAAGCACACCGTCGCGGGTAAAACCATCCTCCGGCTTATGCGCCATCACACAGTCAGGACAGATTCCCTGAATACAGGTCGGACAGCTGCCGCAGTAATAAGCCGCATTTCCCCAACACCGCTCATCCATGGCCCGAATTCTTTTTCATCGTTTCGATTTGTTTCCTTCCTTGTGTTAATCGGAGTTGATCCATCCCCCGCTTATTCTCTAAAGGGCTCACTTTCCTCCATGTTCAGCTGCGCGCGATACTGGATCGGCGTTTTCCCGCAGCGTTTCTTGAAGATCTCCGTGAAATACCGCTCGCTGCTAAAGCCCACCTCGCGGCTGATCTGAGCGATGGTCAGCGTGGAATTCTTCAGATAAAAACGGGCTTTTTCAATCCGCAGGCCGGAGATAAAATCGGGCAGGGAGCTGCCGGTCTGGCGGTTGAATTCGCTGCTTAAATGACTGACGTTGGTATTGGTGTACTCCGCGACCAGCTTCAGCGAAATATCCTTACGATAATTCTCATGGATAAATCCCATCGCCAGCAGCACCTCGGGCGAATACCATGGCCCGCCGTTTCCGTCCTTATACAGCCTGCGGATCTGATTTTCCAGATGCGCCTGATATTCGCTGAGTGAGAAAAAATCCTGCGGTCCGAAATTCAGATCCAGCGTTATCCCGTACACCTTGACAAACAAGCTCAGCGTCGCGATCACAAAGGTGTGCGCCGCCCGGCAGCAGTTCATATCGAGCGAGCTGCGGACAAGATGATCAAACACATAATTCACCTGTTCCAGCACTGCCGGCAGATTCCCCGTACACAGCTCGTTGCGTAGCCGCCGGCCGTTTTCATAGATCGCCAACACCCCCGGATCAATCCGCTGCTGCAGCACCTGCTCGGTAATCACCGGACACGCGACCTCAAAGAAACGCAGATCGTTCAGCTGCCGGGCTTTTAAATAAGCCGGATGCATGCCTTCATAGCCGTGGTAAGGCCCGGCCATCGACGTCGCGATAAAACGATGATTTCCCGGGGCATAAGGCGGACGCGCGATAAAATGCCGGTGAAGCTGTTCACACACCTGTTCCGCACGGATCGTGCAGTCTGAATCCCGGCTGAACAGCACCGCCATTTGTTTGGAATTATCGACCTTGATCAAAAAGCTGTTTCCCCGGCAATGATTTTCCGTTAACAACGCCTCGATTTCATCATAGATGACGTACGTATTTTCCACCTGCCGCTGAAAAATTTCAGAATCGTCGATCAGATTATATTTCTTGTCAATCCCTGTGATGCAGAAATAATAATCAGTCAGATCAAACCGCAGCGGAATCCGGTTGTTTTTTACAAAGCTTTCGATCAACAGCTCATTGTCATCCCACAGACAATAGTTGATCAGCATGTTGTCGCGGACAAAGTCCGTCGACGCTTTTTCCAGCAATCTTTTCTCTTCCATGGTGTAATCGTACCATGATTTCAGGAATTGCAGAAGAGACAAACGGAAATTTTTGCCAACGCAAAATTTTTCGCAGGTCATGTTCAATTTTTATCATGATAAAATATGAACATAAAGGGAGGAAAATGAAATGAAAAAGCTGTTAGCACTCGCAACGGCGGCCTTTTGCGTTCTTAGCTTAGGCGCCTGCGCAACCACCAACGGCGGCACGTCTGCCCCGGCAGCCGGCGGTTATACCTTCGCGGATACCGTGAAATGGGATGCGGAATATGACGTCGTCGTCGCCGGCTTCGGAGCGTCCGGAGCCGTAACTGCCAAGACGGCCGCAGAGAACGGCGCATCCGTTCTGATCGTCGAGAAATGCACCGAGGGGGAAGCTGGGGGCAACTCCAAGGTCGCCGGCCAGCTGTTTGCCTATGGCAACGGCAATGTGGAAGAAACGAAGAAATATTATCAGGCGCTGGCCGGGGATACGGAAGTTCCGGAAGCCTCGCTGGACGTCATCGTTAACGGCGTCGCCAACATGGCGGAAATTCTCGTCAACGATTTCGGTTTAAACAAAGACGATTTTGTCGACTGGACGGGATTCCCGGTCATCGGCGTCATGTCCCCGGAATATCCGGAATTTGAAGGTTCCGAGACGGTCGGCTTATGGACGACGCATATGGGAACCAGCGATTCTCATCTGTATCAGATCTTAAAAGAACAGGTCGTTAAAAACGCAGACAAGATCGACGTCTGGTTTGAAACACCGGCAACTGAACTGATTCAGGATCCGATGTCCGGCACGATCATCGGCGTGAAGGTAACCCGTGACGGCCAGGAAAGTCATATCCGCGCCCTCAATGGCGTCGTCTTATGCACCGGCGGCTTTGAAGACAACAAAGAAATGGTTCAGAACTATATTGGTCTGACCGACTATGCCCCGATCGGCGGTCTATACAACACCGGCGACGGCATCAAGATGGCGCAGGCCGTCGGCGCCGATCTGTGGCACATGCATGTTTACGAAGGCGGCTTCGGCTTAGGCGGCGTTTCTTTCAACGTCGAAGAAGGCCAGCGCGCTTCGCAGATTCAGGTCTTAAGCCAGGGGCCGCTGAACACCGGCGCGCTGGTTCTGCTAGGCATGGATGGCGACCGGTTCGTCAACGAATCCGTTCCAGTCCGGCATGGTCATGTCTACATGAACGGCACATGGCATAACCCGACGTATCCAGATAAAATGTGGACGGTTTACGATCAGACGCAGGCCGATCTGATTGCGGAAGCGGAAGCCATTCCGGAACAGTTCCGTGCTCAGGTCGTCGAGGCTTCCTCGCTGGAAGAGCTGGCGGAAAAGACCGGCATGAAAGTGGATCAGCTGAAAGCGACGATCGCGAATTTCAACGATTACGCCAAGCAGGGTGTTGACGAACAGTATCACCGCGATGGGGAAACGATGCGGCCGTTCGACGGCACAAAGTATTACGCCTTCCCGGTCAAAGCCGAAATTTTGAACACTCAGGGCGGTCCGAAGCGCAATGAAAACGCCGAAATTCTGGACGTCAAGGGCAACCCGATTCCGCATCTGTATTCCGCGGGCGAAATGGGCGGCATCACCTCTGAACATTATCAGGGCGGCACCAACCTGGCGGAATGCATCATCTTCGGTCAGATCGCAGGCAAGAACGCTGCAGCGGCCAAGGACGCACTGCCGGAATACACGCTCGCGCCGAAGGTGGAATCCACGCCGACCAAGCTGGGCGAAGTCACCGATCTGAACAAAGAAACCAGCTACGAAACCAAGGATAACGAATATATCGGCGAAGGCACCGGCATGGGCGGCAAGCTCGTCGTCAAAGTCACGATGGACGGCGACAAGATCGCTAACGTTGAAATCGTTGAACATTCCGAATCCGAGAATATTTCTGATCCGGCTATCGAACAGCTGCCAAAGGCGATCGTTGAAGCTAACGGAACAGAAGTCGATACGATCTCCGGCGCGACGGTTACTTCCAAAGCAATCATCGAAGCGGTCAACAACGCTTTAGCTCAGGTAAAATAAGTTTCAGCTTCTGATCTTGTTCCAGGAAGCAAAGCAGCGGTCTGCATCAGGCCGCTGCTTTTTTTATCTTAAGATTCAAAACGTTCGCTCAGCCTGCGCCTGCAGGGCCTTGTAAACGCATACTATCCCATGTCTGAAATCGCTGAGGCCCTTAAAATACACGTCCTCGCAGTATTCGTTGTCCGCTCATTCATGGAGTGAACACAAAGATCTCCCAAAAAAAGACCGGATTTTGATCTGAATGATCAGCTCCGGTCCGGAATTCAATTTGATCGAGACGGACTTTCCAGATAGTCCAGACATGCGTCAACGGTATCGAACAGTCTGCTTGCGGCGGCTTTGACTGCTTCCACACCCGAGCTCATCGCAAAGCCGTTCAATCCTTCAATCATCGGAAGATCGTTATAATCGTCGCCGATGACATACACTTCGTTTGCTTTCAGCCAGGCTGCCGCCGCTTCAACGCCGGTTTGTTTCGATACACCCCGGGCGACGATATCCAACGTGCCGCGGTTGAGATAGCTTTCCACCGCGTCGCCGAACTTCTCCTGAATTTCCGCCTGCATCTCCGCCATCCGGCCGCGGTCGCTGATCCAGGCCGCCATCGAGATCATCCGGCCTTTCGCCAGCACCATGGCCTCGCTGATCGTTTTGGCGAAAAACTTTTCCCGCCGCTCTAACGAACGCGGACTCTGCACGATGTGCTCGTTGACATGATAACCGCTGTCCTCGCCATTACAGAAGGTAAATGATTCAAAATCCGATTGTTTCAGATATTCAATTAAAGCGCAGGCCCGGTCAAACGGAATCCAGTGCGCCGCTAAAATGTTCTTTTCACGATCCGCAATCAGCGCGCCGTTGGAACAGATGAAGACGTCCGGGTCGACCTGATTGTGATGCGCTTCGTCAAAAATCGTATTTAACGCGCGGCCGGTCACAATCCCGAAGCGATGTCCATGTTCCTGAAACCGGGCGACCCGCGCGGCGGTCCCCGGGTCCACCTGCGGCGCTAACCGCAGCGTTCCATCATAATCCGATGCTAAAAATTTCATAAAAGTTTCTCCCCCTGTCGTTGAATTTTTACAGTCTTCGCCTGCCCGATCGTTTTCTTTAAAATGGTTGAAATTCACATTTCATTTCCACCGAAGGCCGCAAAAAAACAACGTTCTACCGTCCTGTTTTTTGCTTACGCGTTTGTCTGAATCCAGTTGTCGATCAATTCGATCATGTTCGCGGTGTTGCTGACAACGGGCTTCGGCTGAAATGTCTCAGCCTGCTTCAGCACCTCGCCCAGCCGGTCGAAATCGTGCAGCGCCAGCAGATACCCCTGCCGCTCAAAGCTCGACACAATCTCCGTCTGATGGTCGTTGTGGTGTTCGTGATATTGTGCCAGCCGCGGCGCGGCGATGATCTTTTTTCCCAACCGCAGTCCGGCCATAATTGTCCCCACTCCGCCATGCGTGATCAACAGATCGCATTGGGCCAGCAGCTGATCAAACTGTTCCATCGGAATCAAATCAAACAGCTTCATCTGTTTGGATTCAAAGACCGTGCAGCCGGCCTGGACGATGACTTCATCGTTGATCGTCCCCTTCTCCAGCTGTGTTTCAATCGCTTCCAACAATCGCGGGAAGGCTTTGTCCTGCGTACCTAATGTTACTAATATCATTAAAAAATCCACCCTCCCATCACAGCGTTCGGATACAGCTGCAGCATTGATTCCCATTGGACGACAAACAGATCGGCGATCGGATAAACCAGCTTGCCGGCTTCCGTCTGCGTCGTGGAATTGGCGAACGTCTCAATCCAGATCACTTTCTTTTTGAAGAAATGTGCGATAAAACACATCGGCACCGCGGTATGCGTTCCGGTCGTAATCACGACGTCCGGACGGATGCGGATAAACAGCGCGAAGCTTTTGAGGATATTCCACGCAAAAATAAACAGATACGGCAGCAGATGCTGCTTTGTGCCGTAAGCCAGATAATGCATACGTTTTCCATATTTTTGTTTTAAGGAAGCATTCGATTTTGTCTTTTCCGTAACTAACGAAGCTTCGTAGCGTTGAAACAGCGGCTCCAGCTGCAAGAGCTCGGTTAAGTGGCCGCCTGTTGAAGAAATAAAGAGGACTCTTTTCATGGTCTATCACCTGCGCATAAAAATAAAGAGTGGAGTTCCACTCTTTATTTTACATTATTTTAAGCTGTTTTTCACTAATTCTGTAACTTCTTTGAGATTGCTGCACTGCAGGGCCTTTTCCGCCATGATTTCCATTTCCTTTTTGGACAGGGAACGGATCATCTTGCGGGTGCGCAGAATGCTGGAAGCGGACATGGAGAATTCATCCAGGCCCAGGCCTAACAATACCGGCGCCGCCAGCTCATCGCCGGCCATTTCGCCGCACATGCCGACCCACTTGCCTTCCTTGTGCGCGCCGTCGATCGTCATCTTGACCAGACGCAGGATAGACGGGTTCAGCGGCTGATACAGGTAAGAAACCTTTTCCGACATCCGGTCGGCCGCCATGGAATACTGAATCAGGTCGTTGGTGCCGATCGAGAAGAAATCGGCTTCCTTGGCGAACTGATCGGCCAGAACCGCAGCTGCCGGAATTTCAACCATCATTCCGACTTCGATATGATCGGAAACGGCAACGCCTTCGCTGACCAGCTTCGCCTTTTCTTCTTCAAACAGGGCTTTGGCCTGACGGAATTCATCCAGCGTCGCGATCATCGGGAACATGATGCACAGCTTGCCGTAGACTGAAGCGCGGATTAAAGCGCGCAGCTGAGTTCTGAAAATATCAGTTCTGTCCAAGCACAGCCGAATCGCACGGTAGCCTAAGAACGGGTTCATTTCTTCCGGGAACGTGAAGTATGGCAGCTTCTTATCACCGCCGATATCCAGCGTCCGGACGACGACCTTCTTGCCGCCCATGCCTTCCAGAACCGCTTTGTACGCTTCAAACTGTTCTTCCTCGCTTGGGAAGTCCAGTTCGCTGTCCATGTATAAGAATTCCGTGCGGTACAGGCCGACGCCTTCGCCGCCGTTGTTCAAAACGCCTTCAACATCCTTCGGCGTTCCGATGTTGCCGGCCAGTTCAACTTCATGACCGTCCATCGTCACGCTCTTGGCGTCTTTGAGAACCTTTAACGCTTCTTTTTCAGCCTTGAACGCTTCCGCCTTGGCTTCATATTCTTTGACCTGTTCCGGCGTCGGATTCAGAATAACCTGACCCGCAACCGCATCCAGAATCAGCAGATCGCCCTGGCTGGCCTGTTCCATGATGCCGGCGCAGCCGACAACAGCCGGAATTTCCAGGCTTCTCGCCATGATCGCGGAATGCGACGTGCGGCCGCCGGTCGCCGTGGCGAAGCCTAATGTATACTGCTTATTCAGCTGGGCGGTATCGGACGGCGTTAAATCTTCCGCCACGATGATGACTTCTTCATCAATCGTCGTCAGATCCGGGATGACCGCGCCGACGATGTTGCATTTCAGACGGAATGTAACGTCTTTGACATCGGCAGCTCTTTCCTTGAAATAATCATTGTCCATTGACTCAAACATGGAAATCATCATGTTCGCGACGGTTTCCGTAGCGAATTCCGCGTTGCAGCTTTCATTCTTGATCATTTCCTCAATCTGTCCGGACAGTTCCGGATCGTTCGCCATCATCAGATGAGCGTCGAAAATCGCCAGCTCTTCCTCCGAAAGTTTTCCTTCCGCTTTCGCCTTGACCGCTTCAATATCTGCCTGCGTCTTGACCAGGGCAGCCTGGAACTTCGCGACCTCCGCCGCGCTGTCACATTCCTTCTTCTCGATATTCAAGACCGGCTGTTGGAGCTTATACACTTTTGCGATAGCGATTCCTGACGATGCTGCGATACCTTTTAACATACTGCTTCCTCCTAATTTGATATCTCTTGCGACAAATCCAGCACATCCTGAACGGTACTCAGTTTCAGCATGGCTTCATCCTCAAAGGTCAGGTTCATTTTTTCCTCGAAATTTAAGAGAATTTCCACCAGATCCACGGAATCAATGCCCAGCTCTCTGAGGTTGGTCCGGGGTGTAATTTCGGCGTTGTCTTTCACCTTTTCAGCCAACAAGGACCTCAACAGTTCAAACGTTTCCATCTTTCCACCTCTACAGGAAATGATATCATTTTTTACACGTTCAGGCAATCCATAAATTCATGGATCGCCCGCTGGCGAAGCCGGTAAAACGTGCTTTTCGGATAGTAATTATAGAACCAGCCGTCAGCGCTTTCATCCAGAAATTCCCGGACGATGATTTCACGATAGGTTTCCGGCATCGCTTCCAGCGCGCTTTCGTACAACGCAACGGTCAATTCATCGCATTGCTGCTGGTCTTTATGCTCCTGCTTCTTCTCCGGCGCAAGAAAACGGTTCAGTCTCAGGCGCTGACATGATTTGCGGTAACATTGGGTCAGATATCGGATTACCCCTTCCTGTTCGCGGCTTTTGAGCGGTTTGTTCATGGCGTATCCTCCTTCCGGGATTTTATGCCCGCTATTATACTTATTCGCGCAATTTCGCGAAATTCCTTGTTTTTTCTCGTTTATCGTAAATTTTTTTATTTCCTGCGGACTTTTTCACTGATTTTCCAGCTTAAACTTTACAAATTGCCGATTTTCCGGCTCCTGTACAGTTTACAATACGGTTTCATCGTGACAATTATTCCGGTTTAGATTACAATAATGACGGAGGTTTCACATGAATAAAACAACGATATCCATACCTAAAATACTCATTTCCTTAATCGTTTACTTCACCCTGCCGCTCAGTGCGGCCTGGCTGAACCAGTTCGTCGATTCCATGACGATCACGTATACATTAATCTTCAGCGCTGCCGCGTTGGTTTTAGTCAGTCTGAACTGGGATGTTTTCAGTCTGCACCTGCGCCGGTTTACCGGAAATATCAAAGACGGCCTGTTGTTTACGGTCATCTGCTTCATCGCAATCGTTCTTCTGCAGTTTGCCTCTCGTTTCGTCCTGCATCCGGGACCAGTAGAGCTGGAACGCGAAATTCTGCTTCACTACACCTTCTTTATCCCAGTGATGGTCCTGGCCTATTCTGTCT
The DNA here is from genome assembly GCF_986127675.1 of Holdemania sp. Lineage (NCBI taxonomy): Bacteria > Bacillati > Bacillota > Erysipelotrichia > Erysipelotrichales > Erysipelotrichaceae > Holdemania > Holdemania sp. The sequence continues at coordinate 35,881 of NZ_CFQZWI010000018.1, forward strand.
GTTACGCCCTCAGCTTTACGCTGGCATTTAAGATTTTTGTCGACCGGATTCACCTGCAGGTCAGCGAGTCGATGACAATTCTGATCTCCGGCTTCCTGTTCGGCTTTCTGTGCACGGCCAGTCTGCTTCCTGCAACCTTCGATCTGTTTGTGCGGCAGTTTGGTTATTTCTTTTTAACCTCCACGCTGGCTTCCTATGCGTACAACCAGACCCATTCGATCATCCCGATGACGCTGGCCTATTCGCTTGTTCTGCTTGGGAACATTCTATTGATTTTGCTCTAATTTACCCTCGTCTTGCAAAGCAGCGGAATTTCCGCTGTTTTTTTATTGTCCGATAAAAGAAATACGCTGAAATAAGCACAAATAAGGAAGCGTGAATTGTTAGGAATTCCCCTTTTTCAGGGAAATTTGCTATAATGAAACCAGTCGTATTGATGACCGGAGGGCTTGCTCATGACAACATCCTCTTTCAATGATGAACACCGTTTACCCGCCTCCATTCTTAGCGTGGATTGGAACGATTGGATCACGTTTCTGCACGCTCAGGATGCGCCCGCAAAACTTGCGGCGCTCCAGCGGATGCTCAAACCGCTGGTTCCTGATGAAATCACGCTGTTTTGCCGTTCAGATTCCGTCTGGACGTGCTGTTGGGCAGGGGCAGACAGAAAATCCTGGCCGGACGAAATCACGCCCGATAACGCCTGGAATACCTTATCCGATTTAACGCTGCTTCCCGGCGGTAAAACGATCTGGCTGAAATTGTCACAGACGCCGCCGACGCTGCTCAAGCTTTGCCGCACGCAGCCCTGGTCAGCCGCTGACTGCGCCTGGATTGATCCGCTGCGCTTTCTCGCCTGCGCTCATGCCAACGCCTTCGGGCAGCTTCAAAGCCGGCATCATGAAATCCGCGTTTTTCATCAGATCCTGGATCAGATTCCCACGCACTTATGGATCGCGGATGCCAAGACGTATGAAATTCTATTTATGAATCGGGCGATGAAAGCAGCTTTTCAGCTGGATTCTCCCGAAGGTCAGCCGTGCTGGAAAATCCTTCAGCGTGAAATGAATGGCCCCTGCCGCTTTTGTCCTCTGCCGGATCTGCTTTCTCAGTCAAAGACAGCCCTGCCGCAGAAACAGGGGGATCAGATAAACACGCTAAACCAGCGCATCTATTGCAATCATGATAGTCTGATCCCCTGGATCGACGGACGGCTTGTCCATTTTCAGCATGCGATCGACGTCACGGAATCCCACCGTCTGCGATTGGACGCCGATACCGACGCCTTGACACTGATTCCCAACCGGCGGGCTGGTCTGCGCAAGCTGGAAGAACTGCTTGAACAGGTCGGACAAGGCGAGCTCAGCATGACGGCGGCGATGCTGGATATCGACCAGCTTAAAATGGTGAACGATCAATTCGGCCATTTGGAAGGCGATCTTTTAATCTGCCAGATCAGCCGGACGATCGCGTCCCTGCTTCCCCAGGAGGATTTGTTTTTCCGGCTGAGCGGCGATGAGTTTATCCTCGCTTTCGTCAATCAGACGACGGATATCGGATCCGCCTTACTGAATCAGGCTCAGCAGCGGCTGCGTCAATGGGGAGAAACGGAAAAGAAAGCCTACCGCTGCAGCTTCTGCTTTGGATTGATTCCGGTCAATGCCGGCACCCAGCTATCCTGCAGCACGCTGCTCTCACAGGTTGACGACGCGATGTATACGCAGAAGCGGCTGCTTCACATCCAACTCAAGGAATCGGAAAAAGCGCAGATGCAGCTTGCCGATTATCATGGGGAAGTTTCATTCCGCTACGATTCCGCTTATTTATATGATGCGCTGGTGGAAAGCACCGACGATTATAT